>JALZAI010000086.1 GCA_030948475.1 Actinomycetota bacterium | reverse complement strand
GCGTCGCACTGCGCCTGGGAAGCCACCGGGTCGCTGGCAAGCGACAGTCGGAGGCGTCGGAGTGTGTGACGTAGCACACTATCCGCCCCGGGTGCCACTGCGAAGGTGTGAGCGACTGCTCGGTTTGTCCGATAGGCGCGGTCCATCAGGCTGGCAAACATCTGGCGAACGCTGGGTGACCACACAGGCTTGCTCGCTCGGCCAAAGCAGAATGCCCTATTGGTCCGGTTAACTGGCTGAAAGATCCGCTTAATGCCACTCATGGTAATCGCGCCTTAACGGCATGAAGGTGGGATGATTTCCCGCGTCGGCGCTGCTGAGCGGGTCTGCTCTACTTCGTGCGCTGTCGCGGTTGTCAGACGCCGAGTCACGGCCTAGTGTTCGGGCGCAGCGCTCGTTATGGGCGTGCGGGGGGGAACCATGACTGCAACACATCGTCACACGACAGCGCCACGAAGTACCAGGCCGGCCAGGTCGCGCGCGCCGGCTGGGCGCAGCGTGCGTCTTGGGGTCGGTCTCGGGACGACGCTTGCGCTGACCACTGGCGTCCTCGTCGCCGCGCCAAGTGCGCGGGCGGCGGACACAACCGTCCCATCGCAGCCCGGCATCATCACGGCGTCGAGTGTGACAAGTAGTAGCGCGTTTCTGAAGTGGGGCGGCTCGAGCGACAATGTCGCGATCGAGGGCTATCGGGTTTACCGGATGTCACCGGGGAACCGCATGGCCCTGATCGCCACCACTGACGCGATCACGTCCTACACGGCGAACTACCTCCGCAGCGCCGCCAACTACTCGTTCCAGATCACCGCCATCGACGCCGCGGGCAACGAGTCGGTTCCGCGATCGACGACGCTGACCACCCTGGCTAGCTCGGACCGCACTGCACCGACCGCCCCGTCGAGCAGCAGCGTCGCGCTGAAAACGTTCTCTTCCTCGCGCATCGACGTCGTCTGGGCAGCGTCGACGTCGACCGATGTTGCTTCCTACCAGGTGTTCCGGGACGGGACTCTGGTCGGCACAGTCGAGCGGCCGAATCCTCCAGATTACAGTGACACCGGCCTGGCCCCGTCCTCGTCGCACAGTTACACGATCCGGGCGGTGGACTCGGCCGGCAACGTGTCGACCGCCACGACCGCCAGGGTCGGCACGACCACTGCCAGCGGGGCGGTGAAGATCGTCCGTGGGCCGTACCTGTCGAATGTCACCTCCTCCACCGCCGTTGTCTCGTGGTGGACGAATATCGCCACAGACGGAACGGTAGCGATCGCAGGTCAGTCGGTGACCGACCCCGCCGGCTCGGTGCAGCACCACGCGGTGTCCGTGTCCGGTCTCGCACCCGGCACGACCAACTCCTACACCGTGTCCAGCGGTGGCGTGCCCGCCGGCGGGTCGTTACGGACCGCCGCCAGCCCTGGTCAGAGCTTCAGCTTTGCCGCGATCGGTGATTTCGGCGCTCAGAGCACTGGCGAATCGCAGAATGCGACAAACATCGGCGCTTCGGGCACGCAGTTCATCCAGACGCTCGGCGACAACGTCTATCCATCCGCCGGACTCCCCGACCCCAACTTCAGCAGCACCTACTCTGACTTCGACGCCCGGTTCTTCAAGCAGTTCGGTCCAGTCGTGAAGTCGCAGGCGTACTTTCCGGCAAACGGGAACAAAGAATACTATGGCAATGGCGAATTCTGGTCCGCATTCCCCATGCCGGGTACCAATCACAGTTGGTACAGCTACAACTGGGGTAACGCCCACATCCTGGTGCTGGACAGCGAGCAGCCCTACGGCGTAGGAACCGACCAGTACAACTTCGCGCAAAATGACCTCACCGCCCACCAGGGTGACACCTGGCGGATCGTAGCGATTCAGCGGCCGCCATACAGTTCCACGTCATCCAATTCCAGCTCCAAGCCGGTCCAGCAAATTCTCGTGCCGCTCTTCCAGGCGAAACACGTGAACCTGGTGTTGTCCGGTAACAGCCACAACTACGAGCGAACCTTCCCGCTCACGAACGGGGTGCAGGCGACGGGTGGAATCACCTACGTCGTGTCCGGTGCGGGTGGCAACGGCTTCAACCGGTTCGGCTCGTTCACCCAGACCTACACCGCATTCCGGGAATCCAGCTACTACGAATTCGCCAAAGTGACCGTCACTCCGACCGCGCTCACCGTCAATGCGGTGCGAGCCGACACCAACACCGTATTCGACTCAACAACGATCACCAAGAGCTCGACGGACACCTCGCCTCCCACGACTCCCGCCGGGTTGACGGTCACCAGCACGTCCTCGAGCACCGCGGCGCTGCGTTGGTCCCCGAGCTCGGACAACGTCGGCGTGACCGGCTACAACGTCTACCGCGATGGCACCAGGGTGAACTCTGGGTCTGAGGTCATCGGGACAAGCTTCACCGACTCACGTCTGACCCCGAGCACCAGTTACCGCTACACCGTGACCGCATTGGACGCCGGCGGTAACGAGTCACCGGCGAGCGCACCGGTGCAGGCAACTACGGCAGCCGCCACTGGCACAAGTTTCACGCTCTCCCCGACAGATGACTCGACGATCGATCCGGCTTCGAACACCCCGACCAGCACTCGCCTAACCGTGGACGCGGCGAGTCCAACCAACGACATGCTGCTGAAGTTCACCGCACCCCAGACGTGCACGAACGTGACCGCGGCCACCCTGACACTTACCGTCGGCAGCACGAGCACCAATGCGTCCACACACGGCGGCGACTTCTACGCGACTTCGCGGACTGACCCGAACGCGGGCTGGAGCGAGAAGACCGTCACCTGGGACACCGCCCCGGCGCGGAACACCGCCATCCCCGCCGTTTCACTCGGCGCCGTCGCCGCTAGCACCTCATACTCGATCGACGTGACAACGCTGGTTCCGAGCGCCGGCGGCACCTTCACCATCCATGGGGCCAACACAAGCTCGGACGGCGCGGGTTACTACTCCAAAGAGGGCAGCGCCACCGCGGGCCCCAAACTGCAACTGAGCTGTGGATGACCGTGACACGAGAGCAACTCATCTCTGAAGGCGTGCTCGAGGACATGGGGGCCGCGCCATCCACAGAGCGCCGCGACGCACCCATGCGCGCCGGCTTCGAGGCACACCCCACCGCAGTGCGGGTGGGGCAGGCGGCGACCCGGATCCGCACCGCGATGGCCACGCACGCCGTCTCGTCCCGGGTCCTCAGGCCGGTCATGCCCTATCTCCTGCCGATTTCGGCCATGGTGCTCGCCGTCGCCCTGCGAATGATCGATCTCGGCCGGGTCGGCCTGAACAGTGACGAGGCCGTCTACGCCGCGCAGTCGGCCTCGTTGGCCGGGAACCCCCATTTCATCTATCTGTTCCCGGTCGTACGCGCACATCCGCTGCTTTTGCAGGTGCTCATGTCGCCGCTGTACCGAAGCGGCGTGCAGGACGTCGCGGGTCGATACGTGACTGCCTTGTTCGGGATCGGCACAGTGGCGCTGCTGTACGTGCTCGGCCGCGTTCTCTACGACCGCCGCGTTGCGGGCGTTGCGGCGCTGCTTCTGGCCGTCATGCCTTACCACGTCACGGTGAGCCGGCAGATAATGCTGGATGGGCCGATGGCTTTCTTCTCAACCGGCGCGCTGATCTGTCTCGCGGTCGCGTCCACCCGCCCCAACCGGGCGCGCTGGCTGGTGGCCGCGGGCGCCTGCCTGGGGATGGCCGCACTGAGCAAGGAATCGGCGTTCATCCTGATCGGATCGGCGTTCGTTTTCTTGTCCCTGGTGAACCACCTATGGCGACCGCTCAAGTTTCCGCTTGCCGGTGGCGTCATCGCGATCACTATCGCGTTGGCGTATCCGGTGCTGACCACGATCGCCGGCGGCGCGCAGAGCGGCAATTCATATCTGTTGTGGCAGCTGACCCGTCATCCCAACCATAGTTTCTCGTTCTACTTCGTTACGGTCGGCGCGGCCATGGGCTTCGCGTTGGTCGCGGTCGCCCTGATGGGCCTGTTCGCACGTCGGTTCACCGGGCGGGTATTCACCTGGCGCGAGACCCTGCTGCTGTCGTGGATCGCGGTACCGTTGCTGTTCTTCGAGGTGTGGCCGGTCAAGGGCTTCTCCTACCTGATGCCGCTAGCCCCCGTCGTCGCGCTGCTGGCCGCGCGTGCGCTATGCCCGCTGCCGGCGATGCTCGGATTGCGCTGGCGCCGAGTTGCCGCCACTGTGGCCGCCGTGGCATGCGTAGCCTCCGTCGCGATTCCCGCCGTCGCGGGGATTGCGCGACCCTCGACCTCCGGACTGGCCGGCGCGGGCGGCCTACCCGGCGGCCGCGAGGCGGGCCGCTGGGTGAATCAGTCCGTGCCGCAAGGTGCCAGATTCATGACCATCGGCCCGTCCATGGCCAATCTGATCGAGTACTACAGCGGGCGGCACAGTGACGGCTTGTCGGTGAGTCCCAACCCGCTGCACCGCAATCCGAGCTATCACCCGATCGTGAACGCGGACTACCTGCTGAAGCAGGGCGACTACCAGTACATCGTCTGGGACGCCTATTCGGCGCGACGCTCGCCGATCTTCTCCGCTCGTGCGCTCACGCTTGCGCAGCGCTATCACGGCCAGATCGTCGATATGCAACGCGGCAGCTTCGCCGGCAAGTCGAACCAACCGCTCGTAGTGATCTACGAGGTGACCCCGTGAACCGGCTGGGCGCGTTCGTCCTGGCTAGCGCCGCATGCTTCATCACGCCGCTGGGGACGGCCGCGGCGAGCGGCCCGACGACGTCGGTATTGAAACCGGCGTCGGCCATCCGGCACCTCGTGGTGATGACCCAGGGGGGCCGCAGTTTCGACAACTACTTCGGCGCCCGCAAGGGTGTCGACGGAATTCCACCGCGGGCCTGCCAACTGCGCAGTACCCTCTCGCAGCCGCGATGCGTCACTCCCTTCGCGCTTGGCACCTCCGCGACACCCCTACCGCTGCGCTCGACGGCCCAGACGCAAGTCGCGTCGATCAATCGTGGCGGCATGAACGGGTTCGTTCGGGCGCAGAAGACCCGTGATTCGGACGGGGTGTACAGCCTGGGCTATTACCGCACGAAGGACCTCCCGCTGGTGAACGAACTTGCCGACCGTGGCGTCCTGTTCGATCACTGGTTCAGTGGTGTGCCGGGCGGCACGGTGCCCAACCGGCTGTTCGGTGTCACGGCTCAGGTACAGAGCGACCGCACCGAAGTGCCGAGCGCCGGCTGGGCAGAAACGCCCGTCATCTTCGACCGATTGACGGCTGCAGGCGTCTCGTGGCGCATCTACGTGCAGAACTACGAACCGGCTCTGACGATCGCCACGGCGTCGACCAAACAACGTCTCGGCGGCCAAGTGGCACGGATGCCGCTGCTGGCGATGAAACGCTATACCGACGACCCGGCGGCGATGTCGCACATCGTCGATCTGAGTCAGTACTACCGCGATCTCAGTACCGGGAAACTTCCGGCCGTCTCTTATGTGGTGAGCACGTCGTCCACCGAGCAGTCACCGCAGAGCCCGGTAAAGGGCAGTCGCCTTAGCCGAGCTGTTGTGAACGCCCTCATCGCGAGCACGGCCTGGTCGCGGTCAGCCTTCCTGCTCCAATACGACAGCTCGGGTGGGTGGTACGACCACGTCCAACCACCGCGGATCGACGGCAAGACGGTTGGCTTGCGCGTGCCGGCGCTACTCATCAGTCCGTTCGCTCGTCCGGGGACGGTCGAACACGGCAACTTCGACGCCGCGTCCACGCTGAAGTTCATCGAGAAGATCTGGCAGGTGGCGCCCCTGGCCGCGCGTGACCGGGACGCCGCGGACCTGACCACGGCGTTCTCCTTTGCGCACCAGCCGACGCCGGCGACCCTCGTGGGGGTGCCCACCGACCGCAGCGTGCTACAGCCAGATCGGGTGCTGCTCTACCTGGGCTACGGCGCCGCGATTCTCATAGCGACGGCCCTCATGGTCGGGGTCGTGTGGACAACGACGGTTCGCGATCGCCTGGCCCGAGCGGCGTCCTCATGAACGCGAGCCGATGGCTGCGCGGCGCGACCGCTTTGGTCGCGGTCGTGATGTTCGCCGCACCGAGCGCGATAGCTCCCGCCGCCGCCGACCCCAGCGGAACGGTCTTCATCAGCACCGTTCCGGCACTCGGCGGGGTGCACTTGACGGTGGCCGGCGCTGCCGCGACGACCGCTGCTGACGGAACTGTCTCACTCGCGCTCGCCGATATACGCAATGCTGCCAATCGCGTTCGCCTGGCGAGCGACCAGATTGCCCCCGGCACTCGGGTTTCGCTCGGCAAGGTCGTTCCCGGACCGCACGTGTCGCGCGAGAGCCACCTCAAGGTCGGCCTGGACGTCACCTCGACGGTCGGCCTGAGTATCGACTCGGGTACGACCGGAGTCGATGCGTCGAAGGTGAAGGAGGTTCACCTGCATTCCAGCCTCGGCGAGCGGTTGAAGATCGACCCGCGTCGCACGCAGACGGTGAGCCTGCTGTCGCGGCGGACGAGCTTGGTGCACGGCGTGTTGACGACTCGGCGGGTTACCTGGTCGGTGGACCTGGTGTCCGTAGGGCCCGGAGTCGCCCTGACGACTTCCACTCCGCGCTTCGATCCGTTCGGGTCGAGCAGCTGGCAGCTGCATCTACAGACGCTGCATGGCACGGTTGTCATCCAAACCGTTCCGCGCACGCCCGGGGTGGTCTTCCAGCTCGAGGGGGCCACCGTCACGACTGGGCCGCGTGGCAGGGCTCTCGCTCCGGTCTCTGACCTCAACAAGGTCAGCGATCAGCTGACGCTGGCTTCCTCTGCCGCCGGTAACCTCCACGTGTCGGATCTGCGGGTCAGCAAGCTGCCCCCGAAGGCACTTCGTCAGCGGCGGCTCGTGGCCGCGCTCGTCGTCCGCCGTCCGGTTGCGTTCCGATTTACCGATCTGCGCGGGCAGCTGATTCCGGCGTCGCACATCAGCCAGATGCGCATCACGGCCGACAGCGCGTCGGTCAAGCTGGTCGGCAAAGAGCTCGGAACACCGTCACTGCTGCTCACCCGCATCGCCACCAGGATCGGCAGATATTGGCACGAACGACCGATTACCTATCAGCTGAGATCGGTTCGGATCGATGGCAGCGAGGCGGTGTTCGACGGGCGACAGCGGTTCACCCCGGGCACGAGTGGGGTTTGGATGGTGTCCCTGGCGGTCTTCAGCCTGAGCGTCACCGCCCACGACGCCATCTTCGGCAACCAAGTGAATTCCACCGCGGTGATCACGAAGCCGGACGGTGCCCACTATGCCGTTGCGCTGCGGTCGGGCAGTCCGTCGATAGTGCCGTCGATGGTTCGCGGGCTCTACGGCCTGCAGATCGACTCGGCGGTGCTGGGTGGGCACACCACCCTGCTGGTATCTCGCGACGACACCCTTGATCTGCGCGTCGTGACCTTCCTGGACGCACTGATCGTTGCCATCCTGGGCACCTTCATCTTGGTCGCGGCCGTGCTCGGGGGCCGGCTGATGGCCCGGCGTCGAGGCGCTGCACCGAGGGCCGGCACGTGATCACGCCCGAACAGCGGAGGCCGACCAGGTTGCGTCGAACGGGCATCTCCCGGCGCAGACGGGGGATGCGCCTGCTGGCGATCACGTTGGCCGCCGGGTTTGCGCTGGCTACGCCCAGCATCGCCAGCACATCGTCCGGTGCCGCTCCCCGGGCCGCCACGCCTGCGGTTGGGGCCAGCACGCGCGTCCCCGTTTACGCGTACTTCTACCAGTGGTACGAGCGCTCCTCGTGGAAGCGCGCGAAGAAGGACTTCCCGCTCGCCGGCCAGTACAGCAGCGATGATCCGCACGTGCTGCGCAACCAGGTGCAGCAGGCACAGTCAGCCGGTATCAACGGCTTCCTGACGTCGTGGAAGAGCACACCGACCCTGAATCGACGGCTGACATTGCTGCTCAACGTGGCGCGCACTCAGCACCTCGATGTCGGTGTCGTCTACGAGGCACTTGACTTCGGCCGAAGTCCGCTGCCCGTGAAGACCGTTCAGGCAGACATGCTCTATCTGGTCAAGCATTGGGGAGCCAGCCTGCGTTCGTCCTATTACGGTCGGCCAGTGATCATCTGGACGGGTACTGACCGATACTCGCTCGCCGATGTAGGTGCCGTTCGTAAGGCGCTGGGTAACAGCGCATACCTGCTGGCCGCGAGCAAGAGCGTCGGGGGTTACGAACGGGTCGCGAATGCGGTGGACGGCGAGGCCTACTACTGGTCTTCCGCAAACCCGTATTTGACCTCGACCCAGCGGAAGCTGAATGAGATGGGTGCGGCCGTGCACTCTCACCACGGCATCTGGGTAGCGCCTGCGGCCGGCGGCTTCGACGGCACCACGCTCGGTCACACCCGGATTATCGACCGGCAGGGCGGCAAGACACTGACACGCAGCCTGGACAACGCGTATCAGAGCAAGCCGGACGCGGTCGGCGTCATCAGCTGGAACGAATGGTCGGAGAACACCTACATCGAGCCGGGCGAACACTACGGCAGCCAGGATCTGGTCGCTCTTGGCGACTACCTGCACCGGCGTAACGGGGTGAGCGGAACTGCCAATGCACCGGTTGGGCCGTCGAGATCGCACGGAAATTGGTCGGGCCTGACCGCGGCCGTGGTACTTGCCTTCATTACGGCTATCGGCGTCGCACTCCTCTCGCTGCGCATCGGCCGGACCGGTTCCAATCGCCGCTCCGGGCTCGATGAGGAGCTACAACGGTTCTCGGAGCGGGCACCGAGCACGCAGACCACGGCTGCCAGCGGCGACAACAGGGTCGCCCCGCGGCACCGACGAGACCCCCGCGACACCAAGACTCATGCAGGAGATTCCAGCGGACGGTGACGGCGCCGCGAATTTGCTCGGCTCGGTTCGCTAATAGCTTGGAGGGTGCTATGGGTCTCGGATTGCCGATACCTCGGTTTGATCGAGCGCATAGAAACGGGCGCACACCTTCCTGGCTCTATCATTGGCTCGCGGTCTGCGCGATTTGCGTTCTGTTCACTGCAGCCGTAGCGTTCGTCCCTGGATCTGCTGGGGCCAGTACGGCCGCAAGCGCTCGTCTTGCGCGTTATCCCTACCTGACCGACGTTACC
>JALZAI010000062.1 GCA_030948475.1 Actinomycetota bacterium | reverse complement strand
CTCACGCTCCTCGGCCTCCCGTCGCGCCTCGCTGCCGCGCTTGGCGACGACCCGCTTGGTCAGCGCCCGGTACTCCGGCGCGCGTTCGGTGAGATCGACAACGATCGGCGTCGCCAGGAATAGCGAGGAGTAGGCGCCAGAGGCGAGGCCGACGAAGAGGATCAGCGCGAGGTCCTTGATCGTTCCGACGCCGAGGATGCCCGCGCCGACGAACAGCAGGCCGGCGACGGGCAGCAGCGCGATCAGCGAGGTGTTGATCGAGCGCATCAGGGTCTGGTTCACCGCCAGGTTGGCCGCGTCGGCGTAGGTCATCCGCGACCCGGCCAGCAGGTTCTTGGAGTTCTCGGCCACCTTGTCGTAGACGACGACGGTGTCGTAGAGCGAGAAACCGAGGATGGTCAGCAGGCCGACGACCGTGGACGGGGTGACCTCGAAGCCGATGATCGAGTAGACGCCTGCGGCGAGCAGCAGGTCGTGCAGCAGCGCGATGATCCCGCCCGCCGCCATCCGCCACTGGAAGCGGAACGAGATGTAGATCGACACCACGATCAGGAAGACGATCAGACCCTCGATGGCTTTGACCGTGACGTCGTGTCCCCAACTGGAGCCCACCGAGTTGACGGTGATCTGTCCCGGCTTGAGGCCGAGCTGGGCGGCGATCTTCGCGGAGACCGGCTGTACCGCCGTCGGGCCGAGCTTCTCGGTCTTCACCCGGATCTGGCTGGATCCGCCCGATCCCACCTGCTGGGCGGCCTCGGCCGAGCTCAGGCCCGCGTCGGACACGGCTTTGTCCACGTCAGCGGTGCTGATCGAGCTACCGGAGATGGGAATCTGAAGTGTGGTTCCGCCCGCGAACTCGATGCCGTAGTTGAAGCCGCGCAGCGCGATGCTCAGCACGCAGATCACGACGAGCACCAGCGAGGCGAGATACCACCTCTTGCGACTACGGATGAACTGAATGCGGGTCTCACCGCGGTAGAGCCGACTGACAACTGACATCAGTTCTGCCCCTGCCCGTCGCGCTGTTCGCGCAGTAGGGCCCGCCGCGCCGCGGCCCGTTCGGCCGCCGAACCCGGCTCGGGTGCGGTCCGCCGCCGGGGGGTCGGCGGCTCGTCCGGGTCGGTCGCTTCGATCGAGGTCTCGTCGGCGAGCGGCGTTTCGTCGATGGGTGCAGCGTGCTGCTCGACGTTCGGCACCGCCGGCGTCGTCTCGTCCACGTCGTCCTGGCGGTCCATGACGTCTGCCTCCGTTTCGTCTAGGACGGCGACCCGACCCGAACCGCGCCCGGCGCGGCGCGGACGCCCCCGCGCCGGTACGCGCTCCGACTGCTCGTCATTGATCGCGCGACCACCGCGGACGGCGTCCAAACCGGTGAAGCGCGCCGAGCCGAACGTGCGCAACCGCGACAGCCATGAGACCAGGGGATGGGTGAAGAGGAAGACGACGACCAGGTCGAGGATCGTCGACAGTCCGAGGGTGAACGCGAAGCCGCGGACCTCATCGGTCGTGAAGTAGTACAGGATCGCCGCAGCCAAGAAGGACACCGTGTCGGCGGACAGGATCGTCCGTCGCGCCCGGACCCAGGCGCGGGGCACCGCTACTCGAACCGATCGCCCGTCATGCACCTCGTCCTTTATTCGCTCGAAGAAGACGACGAAGGAGTCGGCGGTGATGCCGACAGCGACGATGAATCCGGCGATGCCGGCGAGGCTGAGGGTGAAGCCGATCTGGGTGGCGAGCATGACCAGGCTGCCGTAGGTGAGCGCACCGGACACGAGCAGCGAGGCAATGGTGACCAGCCCGAGCGCCCGGTAGTAGATCAGCGAGTAGATGACGACCAGCACCAGGCCGATGCCGCCGGCGAGCAGGCCGGCCTTGAGCTGCTCGGTGCCCAACGTCGCCGAGATCGTCTGCGCCGTCTCGGTCTTGAAGCTCAGCGGGAGCGCGCCGTACTTGAGCTTGTTGGCAAGGTCGTTGGCCGAGGACGAGGTGAAGCTGCCTGTGATCTGGGTGGTGCCACCGTTGATGGTCTGGTTGTTGTACGGCGAGGAGATGACGATGCCGTCCAGGGTGAACGCGACATAGTCGGCACACGGCGTCGTGGACGGACCACAGCCGCTCTGACTGGTCGTCGGGGCAACCTGGTTGACGTTGTGCTTGGACGTGTAGTCGGCCCAGGCCGACTGGCCGGAGCCCTTGAGGTTCAGCGAGACCGTCCACTCGGTCGCGCCGCTGGAGATGTTCGGTGCGACTGCGGAGGCGTCCGCGATCTGCTTGCCGGCGACGATGACCGTGCCGAGCAGATAGGCGAGCCCGGAGTTGTCACAGGCGACGAAGTAGCTGTTCGGGTCGTCCTTCTCGCTCTGCCCGGACGCGCAGTCGAATCCGGCCAGCGCAGCGGCGAGCAACTTCTGGTTTGTCGGGCTGAGCTTGCTGTAGTCGGCCTCGGAGAGCGGGACGCTGAACTTGGCCGCCTTGGCGATCCTGGCGACCGAGTTCGCCGAGCATGCGGGGGCGGCAGGCGGCGCGGACGTGGCGCTCGGCGTCGCCGACGGTGTCGTGCGCGATGTGCCGCTGGCCTTGCTGCTTGCGTTGCTGCTGGGCCTGCTGCTGGCTTTCCCGCTGGGCTTGCCGCTGCTGGACGCCTTCGGGGCCTTGGTCAGCAGCTTGTCCCGGAACGCGGCGCCGGAGGCGCCGGAGGAGCTGGGCTGCGCAGCGGGGCTGTTGGTGTTTGACGGGCCGGCGGACGGAGCCGACGCCGGGGTGCAGGTGACCTGGACGGCTGGGGCGACCAGTCCGCGGAAGTTCAGGATCGCGGCGGCGCCAAGCTTGCTGATGTCGGTCGCATCCTGGCCCGGGATCGAGACGACCAGCTGGTTGTCGCCCTGGATGACGACGGTGGCCTGGGTGACGCCGGTGCCGTTGACCCGGTCGGCGAGGATCTGGCGGGCCTGGTCCATGCTGGAGCGCGATGGCGTCGAGCCGTTGTCGGTCCGGGCGGTGAACACGACCTGGGTGCCCCCGACGAGGTCGATACCGAGCTTGGGCGTGTTGCGCTGCCCAGGCCAGAAGACGATCGTGTACAGCACAGCGACCATCGCGAGCAGGGCGAGGAAATACCGCCCGACGCGCAGCGTTCCGGCAGGTGGTGCCACGGGGAATGGTCTCCTCGGCATTGAGGTCTCGAAGCGTCAGCTGTTCAGACGGCGGACGTATCACCGCTCGAGACGTCTGCGACAACGACCCGGGCACTCAGTATGACCGACGTGCCGGTATGCACGGACGGCGGAGCGCCCCGAAATGTGCCGGAATCGGCCAGACGCACCCGGCCAGCACCCCTGGACGGCTCAGCCGGCCGGGTTGTTCCGATCCCGAATGTCCGCGCCATCCCGCTCGGAGTCCTCGCTGCCGTCGGTGATCGGGCCGCGGTACTGCTTTGGGATCGTGGGCGCGTCCCGAAGCGCCGCCAGCGCCCACTTCACCTCGACTCCGGGCGCGATGCTCAACCGCACCGTGCCGTCCTCGTTGCGGGCGACGACGGTCCCGTACAGCCCGGAGGTCGTCATCACTGCGGTGCCGACACCGATCCGCTCGGCGCGCACCAGCTCCTCGGCCACCTGGCGACGACGGGTGCGCTGGCCGTAGAAGAGCAACCCGAGAATGACGACGAGCGGGATCAGATAGAGCCAGGTCTGCACGTCGACGGACTCTACGCGTCGAAAAGGCTCGGCGGGCCGTCCCGCGGCGGGGTCAGATCCAGATGAATCCAGGCCGCGGGCGTCGCGACCCGGCCACGAGGGGTGCGGGCGAGCAGTCCGGCGCGGACGAGGAACGGCTCGGCGACCTCCTCGACCGTCTCGACCTCCTCGCCGACTGCGACGGCCAGGGTTCCGACGCCGACCGGGCCGCCGCCGAAGCGGCGCACCAGCGCGTCCAGCACGGCTCGGTCCAGGCGGTCCAGCCCGAGCTGGTCGACGTCGTAGACGGCCAGGGCGGCGTGCGCGATCTCGACGGTGACCACGCCGTCCGCGCGCACTTCGGCATAGTCGCGCACGCGCCGCAGCAGCCGGTTCGCGATGCGGGGCGTTCCCCGAGAGCGGGAGGCGATCTCGACGGCACCGTCGACCTCGAGCGCGACGCCGAGCAGCTCGGCCGAGCGGAACAGCACCCGCTCGAGCTCGTCGGGGTCGTAGAAGTCCATGTGCCCGGTGAAGCCGAAGCGGTCGCGCAGCGGGCCGGTGAGTAGGCCGGCGCGGGTGGTGGCACCGACCAGGGTGAACGGGGCGAGCTCGAGCGGGATCGCCGTCGCGCCCGGACCCTTGCCCACGATCACGTCGACGCGGAAGTCCTCCATGGCCATGTAGAGCAGCTCTTCGGCGGGACGGGCGATGCGGTGGATCTCGTCGATGAACAGCACCTCGCCGTGGGTGAGGCTGGTGAGCAGAGCCGCGAGGTCGCCGGCCCGCTCGATCGCGGGGCCGCTGGTGACCCGGATCGGGGCGCCCAGCTCGGTGGCGACGATCATGGCGAGGCTGGTCTTGCCCAGCCCCGGCGGTCC
>JALZAI010000061.1 GCA_030948475.1 Actinomycetota bacterium | reverse complement strand
GCGAGTGTACGAGGGTCGACGAGCGTCGAAGATCGTCGGACCAGCTTTCTAGAGTGGGCCCGGTGCCCAAGTCGACCGGCGAAAACTGGATGGGTGTGCCCGCGGCAGCGGAGTACCTCGGTGTGGTGCTGCACACCGTCTACAAGCTGATCCATGAGGACAAGATCCGGGCCTACAAAATCGGCCGTGTAATCCGGCTTCGCAAGGCCGACGTGGACGCCTACCTTGAGGCGCACGTGATCGAGCCCGGCAGCCTCGGCCACCTGGTCGACCCGCCGGCACGGCCGGCAAAGCGCAAGCCGAAGCGGTAGCGTCAGCGGAACAGGGAGAGCGGGGACGGCTCAATGAGACGGCGAACGGGCCCGGTCACGACCGAGCCCGATCCGATGGTCGAGGAGGGCGTGGCGAGCCCAGCCGGGGCCCGAGGAAGCAGAGGGCGCAGGGCGTCACGAACGCCGCAACGACTCACAGCCGGCGTGATCGCCGTCGTCATGGTGACATCGGGAGCTGCGGCGGGCTTCTGGTTCGGTAGCTCAAGTGGTGACAGCCTGGCCGACGCGAGGAGAGCCGGGGCAAGAGCGGGATTCTCGGCGGGCCGTGACCGCGGTGAGGAGGTCGGGCGCAGCGATGGAGAAAAAGCTGGCTATGACCAGAGGTACCGGGCTGCGTACGACGCGGCATTCAAGAAGGCATTGGACGATGCCGGTGTCCCGTAAGCGAGTCTGGGGCATCGTCGTCTTGGGCGTAGCGGCACTCACCGGGTCTGCCGCAGTCGGCTATCAGGTCGGGGTGAATGGCACGCCGGCCAAATCGGAGATTTCGCAAGCGCGCGCCGCCGCGGCACGAAGTGCGGAGGAGCGCTCCTTTCAATCTGCGCACGCGCTGGGCTATGACCGCGGTCTCGAGATCGGTCGAGAGTCCGGGTTGAGGTCCGGCACAGACGCTGGTAGTCGCGATGGCAAGGTCGAGGCTCAGAAGCGTCTCGTTGACGTCGCGGCGGCGCGGCAGGCAGAGGCCGATCGGCAAGCGGAAGCGGCGCGGCAGGCGGAGTCGGCCCGCCAAGCCGCGGCCCGACCGGCGCCCGCCCCTACGGGCTGCCATGTCCCCCTTTTCACCGACGGAGCCTGCCCGACACCGGAGCAGATCCAGCGAGAAAACGATGCTGAGGGGTTGTGCGGCGGCGGGACTGAGGCCGGCCGAGCAGAAGCGGCGCGGCGGGGTATCCAATGCTGACGCGCACGAGCCCGATGAAAAACAGGGTTTGGGACCGGAGCAGCTAGGGTTCACTCCCACATCCAATCGGGGGGCGGAATGCGAATCAGACGCGCGTTAGCGGGCCTAGTCATTGCCATAGCAGGGCTCGTTCCCTTCGCCCATGCGGCCTCTGCCGACTTCACCTGCAACGACGGGACAACAAGCCAGGCTGCCAACAGCCAGGGAGCCTGTTCGCACCACGGCGGTATTGCCTCGGGCACGCCGGGCACTGGAGTGGGCGACCCCGCCCCCGCAGTGAGCGCCGGCGACACTCTCAACTGCTCCGACTTTGCGACTCAAGAGGATGCGCAGGCCAATCTGACGGCGAACCCGTCCGACCCCAATCGCCTCGACGCCGATCACGATGGGATTGCTTGCGAAGACCTACCTCACCGGGCCGTCACGGTTCCCCCGACGGTCACCCAGGCAGGTCTTCAGTACACCTTCTCGCCGTCGTCGGGGCCCGTGGGCACAATCGTCCACTTCTCTGGTTCCGGGTGTCCGCAAGACCCGAGCCCAGCAACGCCGGGAGAGAGTCTCACCTTCGACATCGTCACCGCTTCTGGCCGTGCCGGCGTTTACCAGACGAACTCTGACGGGACCTTCAGCGGCGACTACACCGTGCGCCCACCCAGGCCAGGTGACGAAGCCTCGGACTCGAGGTACGGGGTGACGATCTTCTGCCTGACGACACAACAGGAAGGCTCGACAGGTGTCTTTACGATCACGTCGGACGACGCAACCACGACAGCGGCGCCAGTCGTGACCCGGTCAACGGGGGTTACCACCACGGCGACCGGTGGCGGAATCGCCAGGACAGGGGTCGACAGTGCTCGTTGGGCCGGCGAGGCGGCGAGCTTGGTTGCCCTCGGCGGTCTGCTGGTCGTTGCTGCACGTCGCCGACGCGGCTGGCCGATCGGGTGAGTCGGGCCCGAGCGGGCCTGTACCGCTGGGCTCGGATCCTACGGGTCGTGCGCAGGCCAGCGCTTGTCCGGCCTGCGGTACGGCCGGGGCGCTTGTCTTGCCGAGCCCTTGACCCGCATGCGACGATCGAAGCATGAGCCGACCGCCGAGCATCCGGTCGCAGCTGTACAAGGCTGCCCGACTCATGGGCAACGTCCAGGCAGCAGCGAAGGGCTCGACCGCCTACGGCAAGCGGGTGGTTCGGCGCAAGGCCTACTCCAAGACGAACGGAGCCCTCAGCCGAGTGCTCAAGAGCTTCGGGTTCTGACTCAGGAGTAGAAGGTGGCGACGCCGCCGTGGTGGGAGCAGCTCCCGGAGTGCGTGGCCGAGTAGCTGTAGGTGCCGTCGTTGCACAGCGCTGTCGCTCCAGCGGGGTGACTGGGCGTCGCCGGAGCTGGCGCAGCGGTGGGAGCGGGTGCCGGCGCCGTCGTTACCGGGGCTCGCGTGGTGGTGACCGGCACGGTGGTCGCCGGCAACTTCGTGGTCACGACAACGGTCGTGCTGGCCTTCGTCGGCGTGGTTGAGCTTGTCGCCGTGGTCGGTGTCTTGCTTGACGACCCACAAGCCGCCATGAGCAGCAGCACCGCGAGCGCTACGCCGATCCGTCGCATTGATCTTCCCCC
>JALZAI010000063.1 GCA_030948475.1 Actinomycetota bacterium | reverse complement strand
GTGCTCTCGATCCAGGCGGCATCGAACACGGTTGTCGTCGCACCCGGTGTGCTGCTAGACGTGGACGAGGTCACTGCGACGCGTCCGGTGTGGACGGGCGACCGGCCAGACGCGACGATCGACTGCACCGTCCAGCTGCGCGCCCACGGCATGGTCAGTCCCGCCACGGTCCGCGTGTCGGACGGGCAGCTGGTGGCCCGCCTGGGCCGTCCGCAGCGCGGTGTCGCGGCCGGGCAGGCTCTGGTGATGTATGCCGGCGACGCCGTACTGGGTTCCGCGACGATCACCGCCGCGCGCCGCGCCGAGTCCGTCCCCGCATGAGCCGGCCCTGGCCGCCCGGTGCCGTGACCGGGCTCGGCTCGCTGCCCGGTACCGACCCGGACGAGGCGGCACGGCTGCTCTTCGGCGAGCTGCCCGAACTGCCGCATGTCGCCGAGCTGCCCGCACGCGGGCCCGGCGCCGATCTGATCGGCCGCGGCGCCGCCCTGCTCGTCGACCTGGCCACCGAAATAGTCCCGTCGGGATGGCGGCTCACCTCGCGCCCGGGTCGCGACCTGCGGCGCGCTCAGGACTTCCTCTCGAGGGATCTGGACGCGCTCGAGGCGGGGGCCGACGGGTACGCGGGTGCGCTCAAGCTGCAGCTCGCCGGTCCGTGGACGCTCGCTGCCGGCCTGGAGCTGAAGTCCGGGCACAAGGTCGTGAGCGACCACGGCGCGACCCGCGACCTCGCCGAGTCACTGGCCGAGGGGCTGCGCCGGCAGATTGCCGACGTCGCGAGCCGGATCCCGGCCGCCCGGCTCGTCGTGCAGGTTGACGAGCCGTCGCTGCCCGCGGTACTCGGCGCCCGCGTGCCCACCCCGTCCGGGTTCGGCACGGTGCGCGCGGTCGATGCCTCGGTCGTCGAGCACGCCCTGCGCGACATCCTGGACATCGCGCCCGAGGGCACGCGCGCGGTGCACTGCTGCGCGGCGGATGTGCCGATCGCCCTGCTGCGCCGAGCCGGCGCCGACGCTGTCGCGGTCGACGCCGCGTGGCTGGATACCGGTCACTACGACGCGCTCGGCGAGTTGATCGAGGCGGGAGGCTCGCTGTGGCTGGGTGTGCTGCCGGCGACCGACAGCGCGATCACGTTCGCCGCTGCGCGGACGACGGTCCGGCGGCTCTGGTCCGAGCTCGGCTTCGCCGAGGATCAGCTGGCCGCTTCGGTCGTCCCCACACCGGCCTGCGGCCTGGCCGGTGCCTCGCCCGCATATACGCGCACCGCACTTGCGGTCCTGCGTGATGTGGGCCGCGATCTGGTCGACCCGGTGCCCGACTCAGCCGACGCGAGTTAGAAGGCGCTCACCGCACCGCGAGCACCACGAAACTGGCCACGCCGGCCAGCACGCAGTAGATGCCGAACGGGCGCAGCGAGCGGCTCGCCAAATAGCGGGTGAGGAATCGCACCGACAGGTACGCGCCCACCCCGGACAGCAGCGACCCGAACAGCACCTGCGGACGAATGCCATCTCCGAGCGGACCCATCAGGTCGCCGATCTTCAGCGCGCCCGCTGCCAGGATCACCGGCGTTGCCAGCAGGAACGAGAAACGCGCCGCGTCCTCGCGGGTCAGGCCACGCACCAGCCCGGCGACCATTGCGATGCCCGATCGCGAGATGCCCGGCGCCAGCGCCAGGATCTGGCTCGTGCCGATCAGCACGGCCCGTCCGGTCGACTGTTCGGCGAGGCGCTTGTCCGACTCGGGACCGGTGATCCGTTCGTCGATGTAGGTCGAGTCGACGTCCTTGTCGCGCCGGCGCAGCTGCTCGGCCGCGAGCAGCACCAGCCCGTTGATCGTCAGGAAGGCGGCAGTAGGCAGCGGCTTGGCCAGGGTCGTGCGGAACCAGTGTTCAGCGACGAGTCCGACCAGCCCGATCGGGATGGTTGCGAGCACCAGCAGCCAGGCCAACCGCTGATCGGACGTGCGTACCTCGCGCCGAGTGATGCTGGTGACCAGGCCGCCGACGATGCGCAACCAGTCGCGCCAGAAGAAGATGATCAAAGCGATCGCGGTTGCCACGTGCAGGCCGACGATGAACGCGAGATAGGGCGATTCCGAGGTGCCGACGTTCAGATCGCGCGCCCAGGAGCCGCCGATGAGGGCGGGCAGGAGCACGCTGTGGCCGAGGCTGGAGATGGGGAACAGCTCGGATACGCCCTGCAGCGCGCCGATGACGCCGGCTTCGAGCCAGCTCAGGTGGTGAGACACGAAGGGACCTCTCGCTGCGGGGGCGTGAACGCGCAGTCTGCCAGGTGTTGTCGGCCGGGTCACAATGCCTCACAGCGTTGTCCGAACCGGTCGCTAGCGTGGACGCGTGACTGAGGTGGCCACCGCAACTGACCGGGCGCGCTTGGAACACGCCCGAGTCGCGCAGGAGATCGACGAAAACCAGTACCGCTACTACGTCCTCGACGCGCCGACGGTCAGCGACTCCGATTACGACGCGGCGATGCGCCGGCTCGAGGAGCTGGAGGACGAATACCCCGACCTGCGCACGCCGGCCTCACCGACTCAGCGAGTCGGCGGCAGCTACTCGACGCTGTTCACTCCGGTCGAGCATCTCGAGCGGATGCTCAGCCTCGACAACGCGTTCTCCGCGGCGGAGATGGCGGCGTGGGCGACGCGTGTGGAGCGCGACGCCGGCACCATTCCGAGCTATCTGTGCGAACTCAAGGTCGACGGGCTCGCGATGAACCTGCTTTACGAGGACGGCCGGCTGGTCCGCGGCGCGACGCGCGGGGACGGGCGCACCGGCGAGGACGTCACGCCCAACGTCCGCACGATCGACAACGTCCCGGATCGGTTGGCCGGCAAGGAAGTCCCGAAAATCCTCGAGGTGCGCGGCGAGGTCTACTTTCCGGTGGCCGACTTCGACGCGTTGAATGCCGTGCTGGTCGAGGCGGGCAAGGCCCCGTTCGCGAACCCGCGCAACACCGCGGCGGGATCGCTACGTCAGAAGGACCCGCGGGTCACCGCCGCGCGCAAGCTGCACCTGGTCGTGCACGGTGTCGGCAGGGTCGAGGGCGGCCCCAAGGTCACGAGGCAGTCCGAGTGGTACGACGTGCTCCAGGGCTGGGGATTGCCCACCTCCGCGCACGCCGAAGTGAAGCCCGATCTGGACGAAGTGCAGGCGTTCATCGACCACTACGGCGAGCACCGCCACGACGTTGTCGAGCACGAGATCGACGGCGTGGTCGTCAAGGTCGACGACCTCTCGCTCCAGCGCCGGCTGGGTTCCACCAGCCGGGCACCACGCTGGGCGATCGCGTACAAGTACCCGCCGGAAGAGGTGAACACCAAGCTGCTCGACATCCGCGTCAACGTCGGGCGCACCGGCCGGGTCACCCCGTACGGCGTGATGGAGCCGGTCAAGGTGGCCGGCTCGACCGTCGTGCAGGCCACCCTGCACAACCAGTGGGAGGTGGAGCGCAAGGGCGTCCTGATCGGTGACACCGTCGTGCTGCGCAAGGCCGGCGACGTCATCCCCGAGATCGTCGCGCCGGTCGAGTCGCTGCGCGACGGCACCGAGCGTGCCTTCGTCATGCCGACCGAGTGCCCGGCGTGCGGGACGCCGCTCAAGCCGGAGCGCGAAGCCGACAAGGACATCCGGTGTCCGAACTCGCGATCGTGTCCGGCCCAGCTGCGCGAGCGGCTGTTCTCGCTCGCCTCCCGTTCCGGGTTCGATATCGAGGCCCTCGGCTATGAGGGAGCGGTCGGCCTGCTCGAAGCTGGCGTGCTCACCGACGAGGGTGACCTGTTCGATATCGATGCCGACACCCTCGCCCGAGTGGCGCTGTACACCCGCGCGGCCAAGAAGACCGACCCAGCGGGCCAGGTGCGCGACGGACGGGTGCTCTCAGCCAACGGGCACAAGCTGCTGGCCAATCTCGACCGGGCGAAGCGACGTCCGCTGTGGCGCGTACTCGTCGCGCTGTCCATTCGCCATGTCGGTCCGACAGCGGCACGTGCGCTCGCGAGCGAGTTCGGTTCGCTTGATCGGATCCGCTCCGCCTCGGTCGAAGATCTCGCCGCATCCGAGGGCGTCGGACCGGTGATCGCAGAGGCGGTTACCGAGTGGTTCGACGAGGAGTGGCACGCGGCTATCGTCGACAAGTGGGCTCACGCCGGGGTGCGGATGGCCGACGACCTCGACGAATCGACTCCGAGAACGCTCGCCGGCCTCACCGTTGTCGTCACCGGATCGCTGCAGGACTTCTCCCGGGACGGGGCCAAGGAGGCGATCCTGTCCCGAGGCGGCAAAGCCTCCGGCTCGGTATCCAAGAATACCGACTTCGTGGTGATCGGAGAAAACGCCGGCTCCAAGGCTGACAAGGCAGAGCAACTCGGCGTGACGATCTTGGACGAAGCGGGATTTCGCCGCCTGCTCGACGGCGGTCCGAGCGCGCTCGTCGCCGCGGCTGGTGACTTGGTGTGATTGATCACACTGGCACCCGTAGTGAGGTGTGAGACGGCCCAGCGTAGTTGGGTAGTCCACAGACAACTGTGCGAGGAATTGACCGTGGATCTGATGCGCTCGACCACCCGGGGCGGTGCGCCTGGGCCGGTCCGGGTGTCCTGGCGCACCATCGCCTTCCTCGGCATCCTGATCCTGTATGTCCTGCTGACCCTGGGAGTCATCTACCGATCGCCGATCCTCGCCGTCGACCGAGACGTCTTGGGTCTGGACCTTCGCGGTCGGTGGCCCGGCGCCTTCACCTGGATCGATCACTACGTGATGCTCGGACAGCGCGCTCCGTCCACTGCGCTGGCACTGCCGTGGATCGCCTGGCGGGCCTGGCGGGCCCGCTCCCCACGTCCGCTCGTCATGCTCGCCACGGCGCTGGTGGTGCTGAACCTCTCGGTCGGCGTCGTGAAGCTCGCGACCGGCCGACTGGGGCCGCTGCGCACCGCCAACGTCCATGCGGTCTTCGCCGAGGGCGGCAACATCTTCCCGTCCGGGCACGTCTCGAACGCCGTGGTGCTCTACGGGATCATGGCCTGGATCGCGGTCACGTACCGCAAGAGCGCTATCGCGGCCGCCGTCTTCGTCTCGCTGACCGTCGGGCTGAGCACGATCTATCTCGACACGCACTGGTTGAGCGATGTCGTCGGCGGCTGGGCCGCCGGCGGCCTGGTGCTGCTCGCGCTGCCGTGGATGCTGCCCACCGCTGAACGGTGGGTGGACACGGCGCTGCAGCCGGTGCGGCTCTGGCTGGGCCACCGCAGGTCACGGGAACTGCACCCCGGTAAGCCGCTCGGCGCGGATCCAGAGTTCGGCCGCGACGGCCTCGTCCTTGGACGCAGCCGAGGAGCCGACCCGGTGGGGGTGGCCCCGCGTCTGCCCGATGCCGTCCGGCCCGAAGTAGTCTCCGCCGGCGGCGGTGGGCATGGTCGCGGCACAGAGCCCGGGTAGCGCGCCCATGGCCGCACTTTGCGCGTACAGGTGAGTGCCGATCGCCATGATCGAATCCCGGATCGACTCGGTGTGCGACTGCAACTCGGTGGCAGCGAAACCCGGATGTGCAGCCAGTGATCGCACGGTCGAGCCAGTCGCGGTGAGCCGACGCTGCAGTTCGTAGGCGAACATCAGGTCGGCCAGCTTGGACTGGCCGTAGGCGGCCCAGCGGCGGTAGCGACGCCGGCGCCAGTTGAGGTCGTCCAGGTCGATCGTGCCGACGCGGTGCGCGACGCTGGACAAGGTCACGACCCGATCGGTGATCTTGGGCAGCAGCAAGCCGGTCAGCGCGAAGTGGCCGAGGAAATTGGTGCCGAACTGCATCTCGAAACCGTCGACCGTGGTCGCCTTCGGCACGGCCATGACACCGGCGTTGTTGAGCAGCACGTCTACCGTCACGGTCGCCGCGGCAAAGGCGCGGACCGAGGCCAGGTCGGCGAGGTCCAGGCGGCGGACGGTGACCTCGCCCGGCAGGTGCTGTGCGACCCGCTCGCCCTTTCCGGTGTCCCGGCAGGCGAGGACGACGCTCCCCCCGCGCTCGGCAAGCGCCCGCGCGGCACTTGCCCCGAGGCCGCTGTTGGCGCCGGTCACGACGAACGTGCGCCCACTCTGATCGGGGATGT
>JALZAI010000057.1 GCA_030948475.1 Actinomycetota bacterium | reverse complement strand
CATCTGCTGCACCCGGTGCACGTGCGAGGCGAAGCAGGCGACGATGACCCGCCCGCGCGCCTTGGCGATCACATCGCCAACGACCACGCCGACGTCGCGCTCGGACGGGATGAAGCCGGGAACCTCGGCGTTGGTCGAGTCGGAAAGCAGCAGGTCGACGCCCTCGTCGCCGAGATTGGTGAACCCGTTCAAGTCGGTGAGCCGGCCGTCCAGTGGGGTCTGATCCATCTTGAAGTCGCCCGTGTGCAGGACGGTCTGCCCGCCGACCCGGATCGCCACGGCCATCGCGTCCGGAATCGAGTGGTTCACGGCGAAGAACTCGAGATCCCATGGTCCGGCGCTCAGCCGCTCTCGCTCGACGACCCGGCGTAGGTCAGGCTTTCGGATCCGGTGTTGCTCCAGCTTCGCTGCGACCAGGGCAAGCGTGAGGCGCGAGCCGTACACCGGGATGTCGCGCCGCTCGCGCAGCAGATACGGCAGCGCCCCGATGTGGTCCTCGTGGCCGTGGGTGAGCACCACGGCGTCGATGCGATCGAACCGGTCGGCGAAGTGCGACCAGTCCGGCAGGGTGAGGTCGACGCCAGGAGAATTGGTCTTGCCGAGTAGCATTCCGCAGTCGACGACGAGCAGGCGGTCCCGGAACTGGAACATCGTCATGTTCCGGCCAATCTCCTTGATGCCGCCGAGGGCGACGAGGCGCAGCCCACCGCGCGGCAGGTCCGGAAGCGTGCCGAGGCCCGACGGCGCATTCGAAGTCACGGTTTTGAGGTTATCGTCTGCAAAGCGAGTGAGCATCGCAGCGAGCACCAGCGAGCAAGCTGCGGGGTTCCGCGCTGAAGCGCAGCTCCTTCCATGCGCTTTCGCGGGGTGCAGGTGCAGGTGCGGAGCGAGCGACGCGCTTAGCGCTTGCGCGAGGAGCCAGGAGGTTCAGTGAGGACAGTCGAGGCGTTGCAGTCCGATGACGTGACGAAGGTAGGCGTCGGCGCGATCATCGTCCTGCTGGTCGTCGGCGTGCTCGTGTTCCTGGCCATCAGCGCCCTCATCGCGCGGGTGGTCGTCGTTCTGGTCGTCGTCGGACTCGGCCTGCTCATCTGGCAGCAGCGCTCCTCGGTCGAGCAGCGCATCAAGAAGTGTGAGTTCGGGACGTCCTTCGTCGGCATCCACGTACAGGCGCCCGACAATGTCATCAAGCAGTGCAAGAAGCTCAACGGCTAGGTGCGGCTGCGCCGCCGCGACTGGAGGTAGTGCACCGACGCCGGGACCAGGGAGAGGACGACCACCGCGATCACCGCGTAGTCGATGTAGCCCTTGTTGTCCTGAACAAACTTGATCTTGCCTAGCTGGTGCCCCAGAAGGAGCACTCCGTCGGCCCAGAGGACGGCACCCACGATGCTGTAGAGCGCATACAACGAAAAGCGCATCCGGCCGACGCCGGCCATGACCGTCGCAACCGTGCGGACGATCGGGACGAAGCGGCCCAGCAGAATCGTCCACGAGCCGAACCGCTCGAAGAACGCATGTGAGCGCTCGACGTACTCCGGACGAAACAGCCGTGAATTGGGACGGTCGAACACGACCGGACCGGCCCGATACCCGATCCCGTATCCGACTAGGTTGCCGACGATGGCCGCGATCGGTGCCACGACGAGGAATGCGACGAACGGGCTGGTGATCTTGCCCGTCGCGAGTCCGATCCCGGCCGCGAACAGCAGCGTGTCACCGGGCAGGAAGAAGCCGACGAGCAGGCCGCACTCGGCGAACAGGACGATCGCGAGGATGACCAGTGCGCCGGAACCCGAGAGCAGGGTGTCCGGAGAGATTGGGTTGGCCAGCACGACACCGGCCGCAGGATGCATAGTTCCGGAGTCTACGGATGTCGGCCCGCAGGCCGCTCACCTCGCTCAGCCGTTGTCCCGCGAGTGCCTTGAGCCACCCGTAGGACGGCCCAGAAATACGGTCCCGCCGATGATCAATACGGTCATGCGGTGAGACAACCACGCGCAGGGCCGGTGAAGCAGCGTTCGCCGAGCGCGTGGGCACGGGGGACGATGCCGCTCAGACGGCCGCGCGAAGCGGCTCGCCGAGCACCGATGTCGCCTGCAGGCGCTGGGAGAGTGTCGAGCGGGTGGTGACGGCGACGGCATAGGCCTCGCGAGCGGCGGCCGCGCGTCGGCGCGGGGTGGCTGCCGGTGTCTTGACATGCTCGGAATCGGTGGCGCGCAGCCCGTCGCGCAGCATGCCCAGCGCCTCCGCACGCAGCTGCGAGATGCGTGACTCGGTGACGCCGAGGTCGGCGGCGATGTCGGCCATCTTGCGCTGCTCGAAGAAGTACTGCCGGACAACCGTGTGCAACCGCGCGGGCAGCTCCTCGATCGCGTCGCGCAGGTAGCCGATCTGCTCGCGGTGCAGCAGCAGTGCCTCCGGGCCATCGGTACGGCTGGGGACCAGCTCGGCACCGGCGTCCGGGGTCAGCGCGTGCAGGCTGAGGACCGAAGCGCGCTGCACGTCAGCGTCCACGCTGTCCAGGTCGCTCACCTTGACGCCCATGGCCGATGCGACCTCGGGGCGCGACGGGGTGCGGCGCAGGGCGGTGGTCAGCTCGGTGCGCACGGCATCCATCTCGCGTGCCTTGCCGCGGACGGCCCGGCTGGCCCAGTCCATCGTGCGCAGCTCGTCGGTGAGGGCGCCCTTGATGCGGATCGAGGCGAAGCGGCCGAAGGGCACGCCGCGCGACGGGTCGAAGTTGCGCGCAGTCAGCACCAGCGCGAGCATGCCGGCCGAGACCAGATCGTCGCGGTTGACGTGCGACGGGAGCCGGGTGATCAGCTCGCGGACGGCGTGCCCAACCAGAGGCAGGTGGGTGCGGACAAGCTCGTCGACACTCACCGGGGCGGTATCACTGGGGGCGGTGGTGATCGCGTGTGCAGCGGTCATGGCTTGGGCTCCTCGGGGACTTGCCCGGACGGTGAAGCTGTCCGGACCGGCCGTCGCTGATCGGTTGGTTCCGACCAGCGGTGGTGATGTCCCCCGCGACCTGCCTAGCTGCGGTGCTGTGTACTTGTGCGATCTGTCGTAACTGCGGTGACTTGGTGATCTTGGCGACTTGCTGCGATGCCCGGTGCCCTCCCCAGGGCTGCCGTCCGACCCGGCGAAACCTCCGCGTTAGATCGGTGTGAAGCAACTACATCATCCGAGCGTTCCGAGCGCAAGGGTTCACCGGGAAAAAGTCGCGATAGTTTCACATTACGCGGGATAAAACCTATCAAATCGGTATTAATCGGGTGCTTCGACCTCGCGTTCCTGTGAGACCCATGGCTGGTGATCACTCACATTCACCCGCGTTTGGTCGATGCTCGGGGCGTGTCCAAGCTGCGCCGTGACAGCCCCGGACCCGCCCCTGCGTTCCCAGATCTCGCGGCGTTGCTCTGGACCGTGCGCGAGAGCCTCGAGCTGGTCCTGTTCAAGCTCGTCGAGGTCCGCCTGATCCTCACCACGGGCGCTGCCCGTTGGCTCGCCCGCGCCGACTCGGAGCTGCGCGCAGCACTCGAGGACCTGCACGCAGTCGAAGTGCTGCGTGCTGTCGAGGTAGCCGAACTGGTGCGCTCGCTGGGCGGCTCGGCCGGCGCGACCCTGGCGGACCTGGCGCGGGCTGCCCCGGAGCCGTGGCCGGCCATGCTGGCCGAACACCGCAGCGCGCTCGCCGCCCTGCTCGTGGAGATCGAACTGGTCGGGGACGAGAACCGGCGGCTGTTGTCGGAGGAGCCCGCCGATCGGGCGGCGCAGCGGTCCAGCGCGTCGGCCGCCGAGTCCTCGCCCGCGATCGACAGTCACCAGCGCAGCACCGAGGTCGAGGCCAGCTCGCGGGCCAGTCTCCAGGCCGCGCTGTCGACCACGTCGGCGATCCCGCAGCTGTCTCTGCGTGACTTTCTCGCCTGACTCCGGTCCCACGGGTGCGCGATACTGGCGACGACAGAGGTGTCCAACCGCCAGGCAGGAGCCGTCGATGCCCATCGCTACGCCCGATATTTACGCCGAGATGCTCGATCGCGCGAAGCAAGGCAGCTTTGCCTACCCGGCGATCAACGTCACGTCCTCGGAGACGCTCAACGCCGCGCTGAAGGGCTTTGCCGAAGCCGGCAGCGACGGCATCGTGCAGATCTCGACCGGCGGTGCCGAGTTCCTGTCCGGAACGTCGGTCAAAGACATGGTCACCGGCGCCGTCGCGCTGGCCGAGTTCGCGCACGTGGTGGCCGACAAGTACCCGATCCACGTCGCCCTGCACACCGACCACTGCCCGAAGGGCAAGCTGGACAGCTATGTCCGTCCGCTGATCGCGATCTCGCAGCGGCGGGTGGACGCGGGCAACCCGCCGCTGTTCCAGTCGCACATGTGGGACGGGTCGGCGATCGAGCTGGACGAGAACCTGCAGATCGCCGCGGAACTGCTGGCGACGGCGGCGGACGCGCGCATCATCCTGGAGCTCGAGATCGGCGTCGTCGGAGGCGAGGAGGACGGCGTCAAGGGCGAGATGAACGAGAAGCTCTACACCACTCCGGGTGACGCTCTCAAGACCGCAGAGCTGCTCGGCACCGGCGAGAAGGGCCGCTATCTGCTGGCCGCGACGTTCGGCAACGTCCACGGCTCGTACAAACCGGGGGTGGTCAAGCTACGACCGGAGATCCTCAAGGAGATTCAGGACGCGGTCGGCGAACAGAGCGGCAAGGATGCGCCGTTCGATCTGGTCTTCCACGGCGGCTCGGGTTCGGACCTGGACGACATCCGAGAGGCGCTCGGCTATGGGGTGGTGAAGATGAACGTCGACACGGATACGCAGTACGCCTTCACCCGCGAGATCGCCGGGCACATGTTCACCAACTACGACGGGGTGCTCAAGGTCGACGGCGAGGTGGGCAACAAGAAGGCCTACGACCCGCGTTCGTACCTCAAGTTGGCCGAGACCGGCATGGCCGACCGCGTGCGGCAGGCCTGCGAGGCACTGCAGTCCGCCGGCACGTCACCCACGTCGTGAGCCAACCCACTCGACCCGGCCTGCCCCAACCCGACCCGACCCGACCCGCTGATCAACAGGGCCGAAAGCGCGGCATAGCCTGCCTTCGCCCCTGTTGATCATGACTTGAGGGAGACCGATGAACCCACACGGCAATTTGCTGGTCGCGCCCACCCGGCTGCCGGTCGATCCGGCCGCTGCGTTGCTCGACGCCGGCGACGGCCCGGATGTCGTCGCGGCCGGGCATCCGACGTCGTCGCTGGCCTGGGCCACCCTCGCCGAGAGCGCGCTGGCCGGGTCGCGCCCGGTCGAGGCGTACGCCTACGCCCGTACCGGGTACCACCGCGGTCTCGACGCGCTGCGCCGCGCCGGGTGGAAGGGGCAGGGACCGATCCCCTGGTCGCACGAGCCGAACCGGGGCTTCCTGCGAGCGCTGCACGCGCTCGGCGAGGCGGCGCGGGTGATCGGCGAGGACGACGAGGCGGCGCGGTGCGCCCAGTTGCTCGATGACAGCGATCCCGGAGCGGCCCGGGCGCTCAGCTGACCGATTTAGCTTCCAGATGCCGCTTTCGCCGCCGCAACCCGGCAAACACGCGGTAAATCAGGCGGGGACGATGGGCAGCGCCTCGGTCGCGGCGGTGATCAACTCCTGGTCCAGCTCGTGGTCCTGCATCGCGCCCGACAGATATGCATCGTAGGCGGGCAGGTCGAGGTGGCCGTGCCCGCACAGCGCGGTCAGGATCACCTTCGCCTCGCCGGTCTGCTTGCACCGAAGCGCTTCCTCGATTGCCGCCGCGACGGCATGGGTGGGCTCGGGAGCCGGGACGATGCCCTCGGTACGCGCGAACTGCACGCCCGCGCCGAAGCACTCGAGCTGCGTCTTGGCGACCGCCTCGAGCAAACCTTCCTCCTTGAGGTGGCTGATCACGGGGCTCATCCCGTGGTAGCGCAGCCCGCCGGCGTGGATCGGGTCGGGGATGAAGTCGTGCCCGAGCGTGTGCATCTTCATCAGCGGGGTCATCCCGGCGGTGTCTCCGAAGTCGTAGGCGTACACGCCGCGGGTCAGGGATGGGCAGGCCGCGGGCTCGACCGCACGGATCACCGGCGCCATCCGGCCGGCCAGCTTCTCACGCAGGAACGGGAAGGCTAGCCCGCCGAAATTCGATCCGCCGCCGGTGCAACCGACCACCAGGTCGGGGGTCTCCTCCGCCATGGCCAGCTGCAGCAAGGCCTCCTCGCCGATCACGGTCTGGTGCAGCAGGACGTGGTTGAGCACGCTGCCGAGCGAGTAGTTGGTGTCGGCGTGCTGTCCGGCTACCTCGACCGCCTCGCTGATCGCGATGCCGAGCGAACCGGTGGAGTGGGGATGCTCGGCGAGGATGGCGCGTCCCGCCGAGGTCAGTTCGGATGGCGACGGGTGCACGACCCCACCGAAGGTCTCCATCATGATCCGGCGGTACGGCTTCTGGTCGTAGGACGCCCGTACCTGCCAGATCTCGCAGTCCAGCCCGAACTGGGCGCACGCGAACGCCAACGCCGCGCCCCACTGACCGGCGCCGGTCTCGGTCGTCAGCCGCCGGATGCCCGCCTTCGCGTTGTAGTACGCCTGGGGCACCGCGGTGTTCGGCTTGTGCGAGCCGGCCGGCGAGACGCCCTCGTACTTGTAGTAGATGCGCGCCGGTGTGTCGAGCGCCTTCTCCAGCCGGTGCGCACGGTAGAGCGGCGACGGCCGCCACAGCCGGTACACGTCGAGCACCGCGCCGGGGATGTCGACGTACTGCTCGGTCGTCACCTCCTGCATGATCAGGTCCATCGGGAACAGCGGGGCGAGGTCATCCGGCCCGACCGGCTGCAGCGTGCCGGGGTGTAGCACCGGCGGCGGGGCACTCGGCAGGTCGTGCAGCAGGTTGTACCAGCGAGTCGGTTGCTCGCTCTCGTCCAGCAGGAACTTGGTCTGCGTCATGGTGGTCACTATGGCCGCCGATTCGCTTCGGTGGAAGGGTCGGGCGCTGGAGGTGGGCCATGCCCGCGATCGTTCTGGTCGGCGCCCAGTGGGGCGACGAAGGCAAGGGCAAGGCGACCGACCTGCTCGGCAGCCGCGTCGACGCCGTCGTCAAGTTCAACGGCGGCAACAACGCGGGACACACGATCGTCGTCGACGGCGACAAGTACGCGCTGCACCTGCTCCCGTCCGGCATCCTAACGCCTGGTTGCACCCCGGTCATCGGCAACGGCGTCGTCATCGACCTCGGCGTGCTGTTCGAGGAGATCGACGCCTTGGTTGCTCGCGGAATCGACACGTCCCGGCTGGTCGTCAGCGGCTCGGCCCACGTGATCACGCCGTACAACCGGACGCTCGACAAGGTCACCGAGCGATTCCTCGGCAACGCCAGGATCGGGACGACCGGGCGCGGCATCGGGCCGACGTATGCGGACAAGATGGCGCGCATCGGAATCCGCGTGCAGGATCTCTTCGACACCGAGGTGCTGCGCGCCAAGGTCACCGGCGCGCTGGACCTGAAGAACCAGACGTTGGTCAAGATCTACAACCGCAAGGCCTTCGACGTGGACGCGGTGGTGGCCGAGCTGTCCGGATACGCCGAGCGGCTGCGTCCGATGGTCGCCGACACCTCGTTGCTGCTCGACCAGATGCTGAGCGACGGCAAGACGGTCGTGCTCGAGGCGGGGCAGGCCACGCTGCTCGACGTGGACCACGGCACGTACCCGTTCGTCACCTCGTCCAACGCGACCGCGGGGGGCGCCTGTACCGGCAGTGGCATCGCGCCCATGCGCGTCACCGGCGTGATCGCGATCGTCAAGGCCTACACCACGCGGGTCGGCGAGGGTCCGTTCCCGACCGAACTCAACGACGATAAGGGCGAGCAGCTGCGCGTGGCGGGCGCCGAGTTCGGTACCACGACCGGGCGGCCGCGCCGCTGCGGCTGGTTCGACGCGGTCGTCGCCCGGTACGCGACCCGGATCAACGGGGTCACCGACTTCGTCCTCACCAAGCTCGACGTGCTGACCGGGATGGACGAGGTGCCGGTCTGCGTCGCCTACGACATCGACGGCACGGACCACGCCGAGCTGCCCATGACGCAGGCCGAGTTCGCCCGTGCCGTCCCGGTCTACGAGCGCCACCCGGGCTGGCGCGAGGACATCTCCGCGGCGCGCACCCTCGACGATCTGCCGCGCAACGCCCGAAACTACGTAGCGGCCCTGGAGAAGATGATCAAGGCACCGATCTCGGCCGTCGGTGTCGGCCCCGGACGCGAGCAGACGATCGCGGTACGCGACCTGCTCACCTAACATTTGGTACATCAGACGCATCACGCTCAGAATGGTCAGTCGCCGACGATGCGCACGCTCCGTCCGGCGGCGTGCTCTACGGGCTCGACCCGAGGATCGGACAGGTCAGCAACTACGCCCGGGTGCGGCCAGCCGATTCGCCACCCCGGCGCTGTACCTCAAGTAGGTGATCGTCCCGACCCTGAGCGGAGCGACGGTAGTCTCGACCTCGTAACGCCCGCCGTGGGATCCGTGCGGGCCGGCCGTACCTCGCGGAAACTCGATCACATGCGTGCTGTGGTCGTCGCCTGCCTCCTGCTCGGATGTTCGGCATGCACCAGCGCGTCGACCTCGTCCCGAGTCACCGCGACCCCGCCGACATCCTCGTCGCCGTCCGCCGGGCGATCGTCGCCTGTCGCGGCGGCCGACTGGCCTAGCTATCACGGCTCGCTCGACCGCAGCGGTGTCTCGAAGTCGATGCCTGCCGTTCGGGGTGCGCTGCGGGTCGTCCAGAACATTCAGCTGGACGGCAACGTCTACGCCTCGCCGATCGTCGTCAACGGCATCACTGTCGTTGCGACCGAGAACAACACCGTGTACGCGTTCGGCCCCGACTTCGCACAGCTGTGGAAGCGCAACTTCGGCGCCCCGTCGCCGTCGGACGAGCGGGACTGCGGAAACATCGATCCGCTCGGGATCACCGGAACGTCGGTGTACGACGCGTCCACCGGGTCGGTCTTCGTATCGCCCCAGCTCGGCGGCCCGCCGCGGCACCGACTTGTCGCGCTCGAGCTCCGTACCGGCAAGCTGCTCTGGGAGCGCAGCATCGACCTGGCCGGCGTGCAGACGAAGGCGATGCAGGAGCGCGGCGCGCTGACCGTCGCGGGCGGCCGCGTCTGGGTGCCGTTCGGCGGGCTGACCGGCGATTGCGGCGGTTACAAGGGGCGGGTGGTCGGGGTGCGTCTGGATGGCTCGGGTGACCCGGTTTCCTACACGATCCCGACCACGCGGGAGGCCGGGATCTGGGCGCCACCCGGTCCGTCCGTCGACGCCGACGGCAACCTGCTCGTCGCCGTCGGCAACGGTGCGTCCGGGAGCGGGGATCCCTACGACTACAGCGACTCGGTGCTCAAGATCGGGACGGACGGCACGCTGCGCGACTCGTACTCGCCGTCGAACTGGGCAAGCGACAACGAGGGCGACCTCGACCTCGGTTCGCAAGGACCGGCGCTGGTGGGCACGCGCTGGGTGTTCGCGGCAGGCAAGTCGGGGTTCGGGTACGTGTTGCGCCAAGACCGCCTCGGCGGGATCGGCGGCGAGGTGAGCAAGGCGCAGGTGTGTCGCTCCTACGGCGGGACGGCGGTCGTGCGTGACGTCGTGTTCGTCCCGTGCGACGACGGAGTGCGCGCGGTGCGCATCGACTCGGCCGGGGTGATGCACGTGCTCTGGCACACGTCGGTTCCTGGTTCGCCGGTCGTCGGAGGCGGGCGCGTCTGGTCGCTCGATTCGGGCGCCGGCGTGCTGCACGGCCTCGACCCGCGTACTGGCGTCCCTCGGGAGCAGGTGGCGGTCGGCGCGACCAGCCGGTTCGCGACGCCGGCGCTGCACGGCCGTGACGTCATCGTCCCGACCCTGGCCGGCATCACCGTCGTCCGCACGTCCTGACTTACCTTCCAGTTCCGGTTGACCGCGTCGCGACCGGCAACCGGGAGGTAAAACAGGATCGATACTCTCGGCGCCGTGCGTGTCCTGGTCATCGGCGCCGGCGCCCGCGAGCACGCCCTGTGCCTGGCCCTCGCCGGCGACCCGGCCGTGACCTCGCTCGTCTGCGCGCCGGGCAACGCAGGCACCGCGGCGGTGGCCGAGCAGCGCGGCGTCGACCCTGTGAACCGGACCGCAGTCGCCGAGCTTGCCCGCGACGTCCGCGCCGACCTGGTCGTGGTCGGGCCCGAGGCTCCGCTCGTCGCCGGCGTGGCCGATGCGGTCCGCGCGGCCGGCATCGCCTGCTTCGGACCCTCCCGCAAGGCCGCACAGCTCGAGGGCAGCAAGTCTTTCGCAAAGGAGGTCATGGCCGCTGCCCGGATCGCCACCGCTGCGGCGCGCGTCTGCGCGAACGCGAGCGAGGTGGGCGCGGCACTCGACGAGTTCGGGCCGCCCTATGTCGTGAAACACGACGGACTGGCGGCCGGCAAGGGTGTGCTAGTGACGTCCGCGCGCGACGAGGCGATCGCACACGCCGCCGCCAGCGACCGAGTGGTCGTCGAGGAGTACCTGGCCGGCCCGGAGGTGTCCTTGTTCTGCGTCACGAACGGCACCGCGGTCGTACCGCTCGTCCCCGCCCAGGACTTCAAGCGCCTGGCGGATGGAGACAGGGGTCCGAACACCGGCGGGATGGGCGCCTACGCCCCGCTGACCTGGCTGCCGGACGGCTTCACCGACGACGTCATGCGTACCGTCGCCCGTCCCACGATCGATGAGATGCGTCGTCGCGGGACGCCGTTCGCCGGGCTGCTCTACATCGGGCTCGCCGTCACCGCCTCGGGTCCCCGGGTCATCGAGTTCAACGCCCGGTTCGGCGACCCGGAGACGCAGGTCGTCCTCGCGTTGCTCGAATCGCCGCTAACCGAGCTGCTGCGTTGGGCGGTTGCAGGTGGCACGCCGCCGACTCCCGTCTGGCGCGACGGCGCTGCGGTCACGGTCGTGCTGGCCGCCGCCGGATATCCCGAAGCACCGCGTGGCGGGGACGTGATCAGTGGGGCGGAGCAGGACGGCGTGCTCCACGCGGGCACGCGACGGCGCGACGACGGCGCGATCGTGACCAGCGGCGGCCGGGTACTGAGCGTGACCGCGACCGGCGGCAGTTTGGCTGACGCGCGCGATTCGGCGTACGGGCTGGCGCGCGGCGTGATTCTTCCTGGCGCCCAGTTTCGCCGCGACATAGCCCTGCGCGCGGTGCGGGGGCAGATTACCGTCTAACAGATGGACGAACGCGGCGTCGAGTTCGTCAGTGGCGACCCGGCGCCAGCCGGCGAGCGCGCCGACGTGCTCGAGGTGGGCAGACCGCGGGCCATCGTCGCGCGGTGGGTGTTTCTGGCGCTCGTCGCGGCCGCGGCAGTCGCCGCGTGGCTGCTGCGCGGATCGGGAACGTCGGCGCAGCATCGTCCGACGGCGACGCACGGCGCCGCGCCAACCGCGATCAGGAGTCCCGGGTTCCCGTGCCCCGGTCCAGGGGTGTGCGTGACCTCCTCGACGGTCCCGCGCGCTGTCGCCGCGGCTGTAGCCCGGTACGTCCCGCACGCTGCGACGACTGCCGTCCGGTCAGCGCTGCGGGAGGGAGCCACCGCTGGCAACCCGCTGCTGCAGGCGCGCGAGATCGAAGCGCACCTCGGCTCGAACACCCTGCTGATCAGGGTCCGGCCCTATTACCGACCCGTGCCGTCCGTCGCGATCTCGCCGACGCCCCCCGGTCTCGCGTCTGCGGTCGTGCACCTCGAGACGCCCGGCTACGTCGTCGACCTGCAGTGGATCGGCGAGGACGACACCATCGTCCCGATGGCCGCTCTGCGCGCTCTGGCGGCCGACCGGCGGCTGGAGACCGTCTCATGAATGGGCACCGCGATTGGGAGTACCTCGCGTCCGATCCTCGGCGGCGCCAGGCCGACGAGGAGGACATCCTCGACCTCGGCGACGGCCGCCGCGGCATCCCCAGCGCCTTGCTCGGCGTGCTCATCGCGTTTGCGGTCGTCGTAGCGGGCGGCGTCTGGCTCGCCACAAGCGGATCCTCCCCGAAGGCGGTGCCGTCGACATTTGCTACGCCGACCGGCGTGGGGCTGTACCAGCCGACGTCGGTACCGAGCGCCAGCAGCCAGCCGGTTAGCGCCGGCGATCCGGCGAGATGTCCGAGCAGCTTGCATTGCGACACCAGCCGGGCCATCCCACTCCGGACGTTGGCGGTGCTGCGCCGCTATGTCCCGCATGCCGTGGCGGAGTCGGGCCACACCGTCATCCGCACCGGCGTTCCTCGCCTCTGGTTTCGCCAGCTCAACGCACGCCTCGCACGGATCACGATCCTGGTTATGGTCAGCGCCCGGAACGCGATGAGAGGTCCTCCGCCCGGCGCGCTGGACACCGTCGACAACGCGAGCTTCGGCTACGTGCGTCAGAGCGTCCGCGGGTACTTGGTCCAAGTGCAGGTGAACGGCCCGCGCCGCACCCGGCCGCGGCTGGAGTCGCTGCGCGCGCTTGCCTCCGATCCGGGACTCGAGACGCTGCCGTAATGGGACAATGACGGCCGTGAAGCCGTCGATCCCGAACGTGCTCGCCGAGCGGTACGCATCCGCTGCCATGGCCGCGCTCTGGTCGCCGGCGCAGAAGGTGTTCCTGGAGCGGCAGCTGTGGCTGGCCGTGCTCCGCGCGCAGGCCGCGCTCGGCGTCCCGGTGCCTGACGGTGCGGTCGAGGCGTACCAGGCGGTGGTCGACCGGGGAGCCGACGCGGTTGACCTCGATTCGATCGCAGCGCGCGAACGGATCACCCGGCACGACGTCAAGGCGCGCATCGAGGAGTTCGCTGCGCTCGCCGGACACGAGCAGATCCACCAGGGTATGACCAGCCGCGACGTCACCGAGAACGTCGAGCAGTTGCAGCTGCGCTCGTCCCTCGAGCTGGTGCGGACGAAGACGCTTGCCGTGCTGGCACGACTGGTCCGGCGCGCGAGCGAATTCGACGTGCTGGTCATCGCGGGACGCTCGCACAACGTGGCCGCGCAGGCGACGACGCTCGGCAAGCGCTTCGCCAACTCCGCCGACGAATTGCTCGTTTCGCTCGCCCGGCTGGACGACCTGCTTGGCCGCTACCCGTTGCGCGGCATCAAGGGCCCGGTGGGCACGTCCCAGGACATGCTCGACCTCCTCGACGGCGACCCGTCCAAGCTGGCAGCGCTGGAGGCGTCCGTGGCGTCGCATCTCGGCTTTGCGCGGACGTTCACCAGCGTCGGTCAGATCTACCCGCGCTCGCTCGACTATGACGTGCTCTCCGCGCTCGTGCAGCTTGCCGCCGCACCGTCCTCGCTGGCGACGACGATCCGGCTGATGGCCGGCAACGAGCTGGTGACCGAGGGCTTCCGGCCCGGGCAGGTCGGCTCGTCGGCCATGCCGCACAAGATGAACGCCCGCTCGGCGGAGCGCATCAACGGATTCGCAGTGATCCTGCGCGGCTATGCGTCGATGGTCGGCGAGCTGTCCGGCGACCAATGGAACGAGGGGGACGTGTCCTGCTCGGTGGTGCGCCGGGTAGCGCTGCCGGACGCGTTCTTCGTCATGGACGGGCTGCTCGAGACGACGCTGACCGTGCTCGACGAGTTCGGTGCCTTCCCCGCTGTCGTCGAGCGCGAGCTCGATCGCTACCTGCCCTTCCTCGCCACCACGAAGGTGCTGATGGCTGCGCTGCGCAAGGGCGTCGGACGCGAGCGGGCGCACGCGGCGATCAAGGAGAGCGCGGTCGCCGTTGCGCTCGAGATGCGCGACAAGGGCACCGACCGCAATGACCTCTTCGATCGGCTCGCCGCTGACTCGCGGCTGGGCCTCTCCACGGCGGAGCTGAAGTCGTTGCTCGCCGACCCGATCGAGTTCACCGGCGCGGCGCGGGCGCAGGTGGCAGCCGTGGTGGGTGCCGTCGACGCGGTCCTGCGCACTGAGCCTGATGCGGCCGACTACCGCCCCGAACCGATCCTGTAGCCAGTGCCCGGAGTCGAGTTCATCTTCGAAGGCGGCGAGGACGAGCTCGACTCCGCGGCTCGCGGTGCCCTTCCGCGCTGGGTAATCGCTCTGGTCCTCGCCGTCGTCGCTGCCGGGGCCGCGAGCGTGCTCGGATCGCGGGACGGGCCGAGGTATGCGGCGCCCCGAACCCGTCCACGTCGGTGTCGTTCGGATCGCTGCAACCGCGGATCTATGCGGTCGTCGGCCGCCCGCAGCGGCTCGGCTCGGCTCGTCCGCCACCGTGCTTGACGTGGCAATGAGCCCGGACAGTAGCTGGATACTGCAGCTCGACCGGCTCAGCGGCACCGGCTTGATCGGCAACAACCGGCACACCGGGCTGCGCCTGAGTGTCCCCGATGGTGCCGCCGGCACGGCTGGTCCTCGAGCCGGATGTACGTCCGGCACACGACCGTGAACTCGTCGTCGCCGTGGCCACCACACTGATGTCGAGAATGTGGCCGGAGGCGCAGCCCCGGTAACACTGCTGTTCCATGCCGCCTGCGGTGGCCCGAACCAGCTCCTAGCAGAACTTAGGACGGCCTTGATGTTGTGGTGACGCCGGGCTGACCCGCGCGGACGCATCGTTTACGTCATGACCAGACGACCCGCAGACCGGCTCCACTCCCGCGCGACTATCGCCGCCACTATTGCCGCCGCCGCGGCCGGCGCGCTGACCGTCGGGCTGATTTCCGGCGTGACCAGCTCCGCGGGCGCCACCTCGAGCACGAAGAGCACCCCGAGCACGAACACCCCGAGCACCCCGAGCACGAACACCCCGAGCACGAACAGCACCCCGACGAGCGGCAACTCGTCCTCGACAAGCTCCTCGACCGACAGCGGCGTCAGCAACACCGACCAGGGCAACACCGCGCAGGGCGGGAGCAACGGGTCATGAGCGAGCGTCAGCGAGCGAATCAGCAACCCAGCACCGGCGAGCCCACGCCCGGAGCGAAGCGAGGGCTGTCGTGAGTGCAACGTCGATCACCACGGCCTGGAGCTGCACGGTGCGGCTCGTCGTCGGCAACGAGCGCGTGCTGCACGCCGCTACTGACGATTTGGTCGCTCTACTCGCTCGCATCGACCGGACCGCGAGCCGGTTCCGTCCGGACTCGGCGCTGTCGATCGCGAACGCCCGGGCCGGCCGTCCCACGCCGGTTCCGAAGCTGCTCGTCCAACTCGTCGACGCTGGCCTCGCCGCCGCCGCCGACACCAACGGCGCGGTCGACCCCACACTCGGACTCGCGATGCACCGCATTGGCTACGACTGCGACATCGCCGCTGTGTCGGGGCACTCGGCCGCCGGCGACGAGAGGTCCGCGGCCGAACCCGCCCACCCCACCGGCGCCTGGCACAAGGTGCGGCTGCATCGCGAGGCCGGACTTCTCACAGTTCCGCGCGGCACCGCGCTCGACCTCGGCGCCACCGCCAAGGCCTGGACCGCGGACTACGCCGCCCGCACACTCGCGGCTCGCTACGACACGGCGGTCATGGTGGAGCTCGGCGGCGACCTCGCCGTTGCAGGGGCCAACCCCGATGGCTGGTGCATCCAGGTCGCCGAGCGCGAGGGCGGCGACGGTCAGCTCGTGCTCGTGCGGCGCGGCGGACTGACCACCTCGACGACCACGGTCCGTACCTGGCATCGCCGTGGGCGGCCGATGCACCACATCGTCGACCCGCAGACCGGGATGCCGGCCGAGGGTCCCTGGCGCACCGTGACCGTCGCGGCGATGTCGGCGCTGGGCGCGAACGTCGCGAGCACCGCCGCGATCGTCAAGGGCGCCGGCGCCGTGGCGTGGCTCGAGGGCCGCGGCTGCGCGGCGCGGCTCGTGGCACAGGACGGTTCGGTGACCACGACCGGCACCTGGCCGAAGTTCCGGCCCGCTGCCGAGGCTAGCGTGGCCGCTGCGGGGGTCGGACGATGAACGTCTGGTTCACGGCCCGCGGCGCCGGCCTCTCGGCGCTGATCCTGCTCACGCTCTCGATCTGCATCGGCGCGCTGATGTCACGCCACGGCACGGCGAGCAGGCGCTACATCGTGCAGTACCTGCACCGTGTGACGTCGAGTCTCGGCATTGCCGTCCTAGTCCTGCACATCGCCACGATCCTTGCCGATTCCTACGCCCACGTCGGCTGGCGCGGCGCGCTGATCCCGTTCACGTCCGGATACCGGCCAACCTGGGTCGCACTCGGATCGCTCGCCGCCTACACGTTCATCGGCGTCGCCGTGCTGGGCATGGCGCGTGGGCGGATGGCCGCCACGCCCCGCGGTGCGCGCATCTGGCGCGGCCTGCACGGCATGGCCTACGCGGGCTGGGCAAGCGCGATGTTGCACGGCTACAACTCCGGCGCCGACACCTCCGTGTCATGGGTGCGCGCCATCTATCTCGCCTGCATCTTCGCTGTCTTGGCCTCGGTCGGCGTCCGGGTCGCGCGGGTCCGCCGCGCGAAGGGTGACCGCTTCGCCCACGTTGCTACCGCCCGTCCGGTCGACTCCCGTCCGCCGCTACACCACCCACCGGCCCGCGCCCAGGGAGCATCCCGATGACCGCCTTGCTGCACCGTCGCGCAACCGCGGCTCCCGACGACGCGCTGGACACCTCCGCTTGGGCGGTGGGCGCACCGCGGCTGCTCGCCGGCCTGTCGAGTGGCTCGGCCGCCGACCGGCTGGACCTACGCGGGCACCTCGCCGCGCACGGCCCGCTGCCGGGCTCGGACCTCGCTAAGGTCCTGGCCTACCTCGACCTCAGCGGACTCGCCGGCCGCGGCGGTGCCGGCTTCCCGCTGGCGACGAAGCTGCGCTCGCTCGCCGCGGGTCCGCGCGAGGTGATCGTCAACGGGACGGAGAGCGAGCCGGCGAGCCGCAAGGACCGGCTCCTGCTGCGCCGCGCCCCGCACCTCGTCCTCGACGGCGCACTCGCAGCTGCCTCCGCGATCAGTGCCCGCGACGTCACCGTAGCCGTGCACGACCCGCTCGCCGCGCAGCGCATGAAGACTGCGATCGCCGAGCGTCCGGACGCGCGGCGGGTCAAGGTGCGCACCGTCGTCGGAGGTTTTGTCGCCGGCGAGGCCCGCGCCGTGATCCGCGCGTTGCACGGCGGACCCGCGATCCCGACCGGGCGGCGCACTCCGCCGAGCATCGAAGGCGTGCTCGCGTCCAACGTCGAGACCTTTGCGCAGCTCGCCGTGCTGCTGCGAATGGGCCCGCACCGCTTCGCCGAGACCGGCACACCGGACGAGCCCGGTACCACGCTGCTCACTGTCGGCGGCGCCGTCGGTCGACCCGGCGTCGTCGAGATCCCCATCGGTACGCCGCTCGGCATCGTCCTCGCCGCGGCACAGTCGCCCGAGGCGCAGGCCGTCGTCGTCGGCGGCTATCACGGGAGCTGGATCACGCCAACTGCGCAGATCCGACTCTCCCGCGCGGGGTTGGCCGCCGCGGGCGCGGTGTTCGGCGCCGGCGTGCTCCTGATCGTCGACCACGGCACCTG
>JALZAI010000029.1 GCA_030948475.1 Actinomycetota bacterium | reverse complement strand
CCAGGCCGGCGTGGATGGCGTGGGGCCGTCCCAGCTGCTCGCCGCGCAGCTCCTGGCTGCGATCGCGGCTGCCGCGGCCGTGCTGCTGGTCACTGGGACGGCGTCGATCGCCTGCTGCTTCGGGGTGTTCGCGTCATTCGCGCCGATCGTGGTGCTGCACCGGCTGCGGCGTAGACGGCAGGTCGCACTGCGCGAGCTGTGGCCTGAAGCGGTCGACAACCTCGCGTCAGCGGTGCGCGCGGGAATGTCGCTACCCGAGGGTGTGGCCGCTCTCGGCCAGCGCGGGCCGAGCGAGCTTCGAGCACCATTCGCGCGCTTCGGCACGGCGTACCGCGCGAGCGGACGCTTCGCTGAATGCCTGGATGCGCTAAAGGACGATCTCGCCGACCCGGTGGGCGATCGCGTCTGCGAGACGGTGCGGGTGGCGCGCGAGGTCGGCGGCAGTGACCTCGGCACCGTGCTGCGGACGCTGTCCGAGCTGCTGCGCTCCGACGCCCGTACCCGCTCGGAGCTGGAGACCCGTCAAGGCTGGATCGTCAATGCACTCGGCGGCACGGTAGCCAGATAAGGCCGGGTGCGGGAAGCGGCTCGGCTGGCGGCGTTATTCCGAGACGGCGCGGCAATCGTCGCGCCGAATCGAGGTGTGCGCGATCGACGATACTGTGCGGCTGTTTGCTCGGCTGCCGTGTTCGCGCGCACCACGATACGTGGCGGGCGGGGTAGCTGAACTGAAACGTGATGGTTGAGCGATTGGTTAGGCAACGATGGTGTCGAGGCTCGATCGGGGGGCGTGATCCTCGCGGCTGAGATCTCGGTTCCGCCGATCGGCGTATCTGGCTAGACCATCGCCTCTGTCGGTCGGAGCGGGCAGGGAAGCGGATATTGAGCTGTCCGAATCATGGAGTGTAGGTGTGTTGTTGGTGGGGGGTGGCGCTTGTGGTCTCGTGCGCAGTCAGGAGTATCGGTCGATCAGGTTGTCGAGGCGTTCGGGGGAGAAGATTTCTTCGGAGAGCATGGAGGAAAGGCCAAGCAGGCCGGCGCGGGGGTCGAGCTGGCCGCGAACGATCTGGAGGTTGCGCGTCGCGAGGGGTAGCGATCGTTGGTAGACGACCTCGCGGATTCCGGCGAGTAGCTGTTCATCGGTGCTGGCCAGCTGGCCGCCGACGGCGATCACCCGGGGATTGAAGAGGTTCACCGCGTCGGCGACTGCGCGGCCGAGGATGCGTCCGGCACGCCGGAGGAGTTGTTGCGCCGTGACGTCGCCGGTGTGCAGCAGGTGCAGGACGTCGTTGACGCTCTGCGCGTCCTTGCCGCTGGCGCGGAGGTCGCGCGCCATCGCCCAACCGCCGGCATAGGCCTCAACGCAGCCGGTGTTCCCGCACCGGCATAGCGGTCCCTCGGGCTCGTCTAGGAGCGGCAATTGGAGGTGCCCGATGTCTCCGGCGGCACCGTCTGCGCCGCGGTGCACGATGCCGTTGGCGATGAGCCCGCTGCCGACGCCGGTGCCGACTTTGAGCATCATCATGTGCGAGACGTTGGGGAAGCTGAACAGGCGCTCGCCGACGGCCATGGCGTTGGTGTCTTTGTCGACCACGATCGGGCAGTGGTAGGTGGGGGTGAACCAGGCTGGGATGTTGAAGCGGTCCCAGCCGGTCATGATCGGCGGGCTGACGACCTGGCCGCTGGCGAAGTCGACGGGGCCGGGAACGTCGAGCCCGATGCCGAGGACGTCGCTCGACGAGTGTCCGGTGTCGGCGAGCAGCTTGGCGAAGTGATCGCTGACGGCCTTCAGCAGCGGGGTGGGTCCGTCGGCGATGTCGATCTGCTGTTCGACCTCGGTGAGGACGGTGCCGCCGAGGTCGCACAGGGCGACACGCATTGCCGTCGCCCCGAGGTCAGCCACGAGCAGCACACCCCGAGCGCGATTGAACGCGAACAGCGCCGCCGGACGGCCGCCGGTGGAGGTGGCCGGTTCGGCGGAGACAACCAGACCCGCGGTGATGAGCGCGTCGAGCCGGAGGTTCGCGGTCGCGCGGGACAGGCCGCTGACCCGCACGACGTCGGCCCGGGTCATCGGCGCCCCGGTGCGGAAGATCCGAAGGATGTTGTGCACATCGGCCGGAACCCGGCTCGCTTGCGCTTCGGTGCTCGACGACATGTGCGTCCGATTCCTGTCTACTCGACCGGTGACCGTTATGTTACACGCCGCCTTGCTTTTGCTCAGTAATAGGCTAAAGTCTGATGAACACCCATCAAAACGCTCGGAGTGAAGGAGCACACGTGAAGCCATCAACGAAGACCTGGCTGGCTACGACCGTCGCGGCCGCCACCGCGTTATCCCTGGCAGCCTGCTCGTCGTCCGGATCCGGCAAGTCCGGCTCGAGCAAGGTCGCTGTCGTCATCAAGGGCCTGGACAACCCGTTCTTCCAAACGATGCAGAGCGGCATCCAGAACAAGGCCAAGTCCGACTCGGTCTCGGTCACCATCCAGGCGGCGAACTCGATCACCGATACTACCGGTCAGGCCGACAAGCTCGCGGCCCTCGCCAACCAGGACTACTCCTGCTTCGTGGTCAACCCGATCAGCGGCACCAACCTCATCCAGGGCATCGCTCAGCTCGCCGCGAAGAAGAAGACGATCGTCAACATCGACTCACCGGTCGACGCTGCGGCGGCCAAGAGCGCCAATGCCACGATCGCCACCTACATCGGCACGAACAACGTGGACGCCGGCAAGCTCGCCGGCAAGGAGATGGCCAAGCTGCTGCCCTCGGGGGGCACCGTGGTCCCGATCGGCGGCATCTCGGGTGACGTCACCAGCGCCGCGCGGATCACCGGCTTCACCCAGGGCGTCGCGTCCGCCGGCCACATCAAGGTCGGCCCGACCGTCGCCGCAAACTGGGACCGGCAGGAAGCGCTGACTCAGGCGCAGACCGTGCTGCGGGCCAACCCGAGCCTGGCCGGGTTCTTCGTCGCCAACGACGACATGGCCCTCGGCGTTTCGCGCGCCGTCGCCGCGGCCGGCAAGACCAGCAAGATCAAGATCATCAGTGTGGACGGCATCAAGGACGCGTTGACCGCGGTCAAGAGCGGGCAGCTCAGCGCGGTCGTCGCGCAATACCCCTACACGATCGGTGCGATGGGCGTCGAGGCGTGCAAGGCGGCGAACGCAGGCAAGAAGCTCCCGACCAACGTCGCTGCTCCTGTCGAGCTCGTCACCAAGGCAACCGCAGACAAGGCGTTGGCCGCGACACCCAAGCCGTTCGGCGCCTACACCGACCCCTTCATGGCCCTCACCAAGTAGCCGAAGCGAGGCCAGCACATGACCGAACCACACAGCGCAGCGGCCACCACGGCGTCAAGCGTGACCAAGACGTCGCCGACCGCCTCCACCGAGCCGCCGGCACCATCGCATCGCGAGTCGCCGTTCGCACGGTTCAAGGACCTCGGGTTCTGGGCCGAATGGGCAGCGCTGGTCGGACTTATCGTCCTGGTCATCGTCTTCCAGTCATCGAACTCGACGTTCCTCTCCACCGGCAACATCGAGGCGATGCTGGTGGCATCCGCGATCCTGATCGTGCTCGCGGTAGGCCAGACGTTCGTGATCACCACGGGCGGCATCGACCTGTCCGTCGCCTCGGTCATGACCTTCGCCGCGGTGGCTCTGGGACTGACCTACGAGCACACCAGCAACCTCTCGCTGTCGTGTCTCGTCGCGTTGGCCGCCGGACTGGCGTTCGGTGTGGTGAACGGCCTGCTGGTCTCGCTCGGCAAGATCACCGATTTCATCGCCACCCTCGGCACTCTCTCCGCCGCGTCCGGCGTCGCGCTGATCATCTCCAACGGCAAACCAACAAACGTCATCAACGCGACGCTGTTGAAGCTGTCGAGCGGCGGCATCGGCGTGCTGGGCTGGTCCTTCATCATCGCGGCTGTTGTCGCAGTGATCGCACACGTCGTGTACTTCCGCACCAGGTTCGGCACGCACGTCCTCGCCGTCGGCGGATCTTCCGAAGCCGCCGCCGCAACCGGCGTCCGCACCGACCGCGTCAAGCTCGCGGTCTACATGATCGCGGGACTGCTCGCCGGGCTGGCCGCGATCCTGCTCGTCTCACGCGTCGGCGCCGCCGAACCGGCCGCCAACACCTCCTACCTGCTCAACTCGGTCGCTGCGGTCGTGCTCGGCGGAGTCAGCCTGATAGGCGGGCGGGGCAGCATCGTCGGACCCGTGCTGGGCGCCCTACTGCTCACCGCCCTGACCAACGGGCTGACCCTGCTCGGCGTCTCACAGTTCTACCAACCCCTGTCCGTCGGCGCGGTCGTGGTATTCGCCGCCCTCCTCTCGAGGTTCCAGAAATGACGATCGCGTCCCCTGCCAGCACCGACCTGCTCCGTGTCGACGGCGTGTCCCTCTCCTTCGGCCCCGTCCGGGCGCTGCGCGACGTCGACCTGACCCTGCGCCGCGGCGAGATCACCGCTCTCGTCGGCGACAACGGCGCCGGGAAGTCGACGCTCGTGCGGTGCATCAGCGGTATCCACCGTCCCAACGCCGGCGTCATCACCTTCGACGACGACCCCATCAACTTCCACACCCCCGACGACGCACGCAACGCCGGCATCGAGACGGTGCACCAGAACCTCGCGCTCGTCGAGGACCTCACCGTCTGGCAGAACCTCTTCCTCAACCGGGAGAAGGTCTACGGCCGCGCACCGTTCGCGCTGCTCAACCGCCGCGCCATGAAGCGCGACGCGGAGCGAATGGTGTCAGCGCTCGCGGTGAACGTCCCGGCGGTGACCTCGCGGGTGCGGCGCCTATCCGGTGGCCAGCGACAGGCCGTGGCCATCTGCCGGGCAGCCAGCTTCAGCTCCAAGCTCGTCATCATGGACGAACCCACCGCGGCACTCGGCGTGCAGGAAACCGCGAAGGTCGAAGAACTGATCCGCAAGCTGCGCGAGGACGGCCACGCCGTGCTGCTCATCAGCCACAACTTCGAACAAGTCATCCGGCTCTCCGATCATGTCTGGGTGATGCGCGCCGGCCGTTGCGTCGGCGGGCGCCGCACCTC
>JALZAI010000023.1 GCA_030948475.1 Actinomycetota bacterium | reverse complement strand
CGTACGTGTTCCCAGCGCGACGCTGGTCGAGCTCTATCGGGGCTCGGGCGCCGACGAGGCGATCGACCTCGAGTTGGGCCGTGGGTACGCGAAGGTCGTCACGACAGGCGTGCGCATCGCGCGCATCGCCGGTCATCTGCTGGCCTCGATCGGAGCCGGAAGCGAACTGGCCGTAGATGCGCTCGGCAGTCGCTGCCCGCTGCAACTCGTTGCAGTGAGCGTGCGGTGCTGAGACGGCGTAGCCGTTCACGGGGTGTCGGGACGCCGCGTTGGGTTCCTTGTGTAACTCGGTTCGGTGACTGCCCGGGTGCGGTGGTCTGGACCCTGGGCTTATGTCGGCGTCAGCGACGGGATCGGCTGGCGGTGCTGAGCGGCGGTCGCGGCGTCTTGGAGGTAGCCGAGGACGGATCGGCCTTGGAGGCGGCAGGTCTCGCGGGCGGTGCAGATCCGTTCGATCCAGCGGTTGCCTTTCTGCGATTGGGTGCCGAGCTGGATCTTTCTGAGCAGCACGCCATGTCTTAGGGCACGCTCCGCGGCGTTGTTCGTCGGGCTTATGCCCGGGACTTCGCAGAACGTCCACAGCGCGTCGTATTCGTCGAGCAGCCCGGCGCAGAACCGTCGGGTCTTCAGATGCCGGCCGCGGACGCCCTGCTCCAGCAGCGCCTTGATGCTCTCGCGATACGGTTCGAGCCGGGCGTGCAGCCAGCTGAGGTCGTGACCGTCTTGGAGATACTCGCGGTGGCAGCCAATCACCTCACGGGCGGTGTTGAGCAGCTTCTCACCGAGCTGACCCGGAGCGCCGGGCCGTTCGGAGACGCTGACGAACTGGCGGATCGCGTGACACCAGCACAGTTGCTGCTGGAGCACGTCGAGCCAGTGATAGCCAGCGTAGCGGTCGGTGATGATGAAGCTCCCGAAGTCCTCGCCCAGCAGCTCCTTGGCCGCGGCCTGGGACCGGGACGGATCGATCCGGTAGCACGCCATCAACGCCGACGCGGCGACCCACAGCCAGCTGGTCTCTCCCCGCAACCGCCACGATGTTTCATCCGCGTGCACCGCTTCGGCTTGGCGGACCGCGTCGCGCAGCTCCTGCCACGGATCCGCCAACACCGCGCTGATCCGCATGATCGTGGCATCGACGGCGCCCACACTGATCGGGAAGCCGAACATCTCGCCGAGCAGGTCCACGATCTGCCGGCGCGAGAGGCGATATACCCCGGCCAGGACAGCGACGTGCGCCTCGAACCTGGGTCCGAACGCAGAGCCCGAGATCCCGTCGCCGTCGGCCAGCACCGCGCTCCCGCACTCCGGGCACAAGACCCGGTGCAAGCGGTGCTCGATCACCAGCGGCACGACCTCCGGCAGCTCCCACTTCTGACGCAAGACCGGATCGCCGACCCGTTCCTCACTGCCATCAAAACAATGCCCGCACCCGCACCTCATCGGAACATGCTCAACGCGATCAGCGACCCGCTCGGGCGCGACCAGCTCCCTGGTCTTGCCCTCATGCCCCGGCTGACCGCCGCGCTGCTTACGCAACGACTCCTTCGCGCGACGACGCGCCTCCTCCCGCCGCTGCTGACGCGTCATCGGCGGATCGTTCGACGGCGCCTTCGAGCTGTTACGCGAATCCTGCATAAGCAGCCGCTCATGCTCATCCACCCGCTCACGCAACGCACTGATCTCCGACAACAACCCGAGCACAAGCTCAACCGCCGGCTCCCCACCAGCCCGAGCGATCCGTTCCGCATCCGCAACACGCACGAACGCAAGATTCCGTGCGCCACGAAGGAATCCTCCCGCTCACCCCGACCCCACGTGAACGCCTACGATCATTGACCGCACCGCAGGCCACACCATCCGTGAACCCGCCGATCACCTCACCGCCCACGTGCCCTACCTCATACCCTTGGCCGCTCAGCGCGAGCGTCTCGGGAATCAACGCGGCGGTGATCGGTGTCTCGGCCTCCGGGATCGCCTCGATCACCGGCATCGCGGCGCCGAACACACCGCCAACATGCCCATACGTCTCCATACCCTGATGCACCGCGTGCCCGCAATCCAGCGGCAAATCAAAATCAGACATCAGTACTCTCCAATCGGCTAGCGGAATCCATGCCCCTGTATGGCGCTCGCCCCCAAGCCAAAGTTGCAACAACCGACGGCCTCGAACGCACAGCGCCTCAAACTATCCGCGCGAGGATGCGCCCGGATAGTCGTCACCGACGTACTGGCTAAGACCCCTTGGGGGGTCGGC
>JALZAI010000008.1 GCA_030948475.1 Actinomycetota bacterium | reverse complement strand
CCGGTCGACGGGAGAGCAGGGCTCTCGCTGAACCCGAGCCGGCACGCGCTCCTCGCCTCAGTGAGAAGCTGAAGCGGCGACGGTCGGTGTTGTCCGGCGCGTCGGTTTGTCTCTCGGGCGGCGGCGGACTGACTCTCTCTTCGCCTGTCGACCTTTGGGCCTGACCGGGATTTGCCGTGTCGCCCGCCGCCGCCCAAGGATCCGTCGGCGTGACTTCATAGATGGCATGTGCAGCGGGGCCGTCCGGGTCCGGCGGTAGGCCTGTTGTTGTCCGCGCGCGGCGTTGGGCTGCGCGAGTCTGGCGAGCGAGGAGGCAGCAGCGATGACGATCGTGATGGGCCTTGACCAGCATCGAGCGCAGATCACTGCGGAGTGGATCGACACTGAGACCGGCGAGATCACCCGGTCGCGGATCACTCCAGCCCATCGACAGGGCGTCCGGCAGTTCTGCGCGAAGTTCCGTGGCCAGGATCTCGAGGTCGCGCTTGAGGCGACGACCGGGTGGCGGTTTGTCGCCGATGAGCTTGCATCGGCCGGCGCGGTCGTGCATCTCGCTGAGCCGGCGGAGACCGCTGCCCGGCGAGGCAACAAGAAGCGAGCCAAGAGCGACCGTGCCGACGCCCGTCACATTCGCGAGTTGATGATGATCGGCAGGCTGCCAGAGTCGTGGATCCCGCCGGCGCATCTGCTCGATCTACGCGCGCAGGTCCGGTTGCGGCACACCCTGTCGCATCAGCGCGGGGAATGGCAGCAGCGCATCCAGTCGGTCCTCTATCACCACGGCTGCCCGCAGCACGGCGAGCTGTTGACCCTTGCCGGTCGCCAATGGTTGGCCGCCCAGGACCTGCCTGCCGCAGCGCGTGAGCAGATCGACGTCGCGTTGGCGGTGATCGACGCGCTGGAGATCCAGCTCGCTCCGATGGACCAGCGCCTGCGGACCTACGCGCGCCACCAGCCAGGCTGTCGGGCGCTGCTGTCGCAGTTCGGAGTCGGGGAGCTGACCGCCGCGACCATCCTGGCCGAGCTCGGCGACGCCCGCCGGTTCTCGTCCTCCAGTGACGCGGTCCGGTTCGCCGGCCTGGACATCACCGTCCATCAGTCCGACCAGCGCCGCGCCCCCGGGCATCTATCGCGTCAGGGTCCGCCAGCGTTGCGATGGGCGCTGTTTGAAGCGTCGATGTGTGCCGCTCGCAAATGCAGCCCGGACTATGACTATTACGCCCAGGCCGCCGCACGCCTGGGCTCAAACCGAGCGCGGCTGTCGGTCGCGCGCAAAATCCTCAAGCGCAGCTATCACCTGCTGCGAGAACTCGGCGACCTAGCGATCGCCCCGGTCTGACCCCAGGTCGGTGCGCGTCACGTTCTCCGTCACCCAGATGCACCGCGGCCAGCTCCACGCCCGCTCCTGCCGCCACGACCCGTTCGTGGACGGCCCTTATAGACCGAGCGGCCGCACCGCATCCCCCCGCGGGATCATCCCACCACCCATCATGTCGCCGACCCGGAGCCATCCCGGGTCGAGCACCGAGATAAGGCTGAGCGCCCGCGCGCACCCGACCCACATCACTCATCCAGCCCATTCCCCGCCTGCGTCGATTGACCAGCTTGCGATGACCAGGCAGCACAGATAAGGAGCGTGGCATCGCCCCAAGTGAGGTTTGTCCGGTAGCGGTTCGCTTCGTCAACGACAACGAAGGGATCCGTAATGATCGTGATCGGGGTGGACATTCACGCGCTGGTGGCCATCGATAGCCAGACCGGCCGTCAACTCCACCAACGCACCGTGCAGGCCACAGACGCTGGGCATCTCGAGGCTCTGCGCTTCGCCGGCGGTTCGAGGACGAGGTGCTTTGGGCGATCGAGGATTGCCGCCATGTCTCCAAGCGCTTGGAGCAGTCGCTGCTCACCGCGGGTGAGCGGGTCCTGCGCGTCCCGCCCGCGATGACCTGGACGGGCCGTCGCAGCCAACGCGAGCCCGGCAAGTCCGACTCGATCGACGCTCTCGCGGTCGCCCGCACCGTCCTTCGCGAAGGCGTTGACCGGTTCCCAGTCGCGTTCCT
>JALZAI010000336.1 GCA_030948475.1 Actinomycetota bacterium | reverse complement strand
CCGCGCCCGGTACCGGATCGAGCTCATCCACGATCTCTTCCACGGTGACCAGCGAGCGGTGCGCCGCCAGCACGGCCTCCTTCTGGATCCCGACAATGCCCCACATCTGCACGTTGCCTGCCCGGTCGGCCCGTTGCGCATGCACGATCGCGACGTCGAGGTCCAGGGCCGGCACCGCGGCGAGCTCCTCGCCGGTGAACGGGCACGTGATCGTCTTGATGGTGGACGTGTGCTTGATCAGGTCCGTCCCGGTATAACCGCGCAGCACTGCGAACGGCAGCCCGGACGCCGCCGCCGCATACCGGTTAGCCATGCCGGCATGGCTGTGCTCCTCGATCTCGAGCGGCACCGGCCACGAGTTCTGGATCGCGTCTCGGAAGCGGTGCAGCGAGCCCACCCCGGGGTTGCCGCCCCACGAGAAGATCAGTTTGGACGCGCACCCCGCACCGATCAACTGGTCGTAGACGATGTCGGGTGTCATCCGCACCAGTGTCAGATCGCGGCGTCCCCGCCGGATGATCTCCTGGCCCGCCGCCACCGGGATCAGATGCGTGAAGCCCTCCAGGGCGACCGTGTCGCCGTCGTGTACGAACGCATCGATCGCATCGGTCAGGGACATGAGCTGTGCCCTCATTTGAAGGACCAACCCTGCAGGTACGGCAATCCCGTGTAGTTCTCGGCCAGCGACGTCGCCATCGCCCGCGACGAGCTGACGTATTCGAGTTGCGCCAGCGCAAGCTGTTGGGTGAACGGGTCGCCGTCCGGATCGGCGTGCAGCATCGTCGTCATCCACCAGGAGAAGTGCGTGGCCCGCCACACACGCCGCAGCGCCGTCGCCGTGTAAGCCGCGACGAGATCGGTACGTCCGGACGCGTAGTAACCGCCCAGTGCGTGCGAGAGCAGCCGAACGTCGGCGACCGCGAGGTTCATGCCTTTGGCGCCGGCCGGCGGGACGATATGCGCGGCGTCGCCGGCCAGCAGCAGCCGTCCGGCCTGCATCGGCGTCGCGACGAAGCTGCGCATCGGGGTGATGCCCTTGTCCAGCAACGCGCCTTCGGTGAGCCCGAAGCCGTCGTCGGTGGCCAGGCGCTCGTGCAGTTCGGACCAGATGCGCTCGTCCGGCCAGTCCTCGATGTGCTCGGTCGCCGGCACCTGGAGGTACATGCGCGTAATCGTCGGCGAACGCATCGAGTGCAATGCGAACCCGTTTTCGTGCCGCGCGTAGATCAGCTCTTCGGACGACGGGGGCGCCTCGGCCAGGATGCCCAACCACGAGAACGGGTAGTCGCGCTCGAAGACCTGCAGGTCGGGGACGTGCGAGCGGGAGATGCCGTGGAACCCGTCCGCGCCGATGACCCAGTCGGCTTCCAGGTCGCCCGCGCTGGACGTGACGCGCGGACGCTCGGTGTCGAGATCGTGCAGTACCACGTCGGACGCCTCGAAACGCAGGTCGCCACCGTCGTCGAGACGTGCCGCGATGAGGTCCTTGACGACCTCCTGCTGGCCGTAGACGAGGATCGAGCGACCGGTGAGGTCAGCGAAGTCGATGCGGTGCCGCGCGCGAGCGAAGCGCAGCTCCGTGCCGCCGTGCGCCATGCCTTCGGCGTCCATCCGCTTGCCGACGTCCGCCTCACGCAGCGTCTCCGCCGTTCCGTGCTCGAGGACGCCGGCGCGCACCCGGTGCTCGACATACTCACGGTCGCGGCGCTCCAGCACAACGGACTCGATGCCCTGCAGGTGCAGTAGCTGCGACAGAAGCAGGCCCGCGGGTCCGGCACCGACGATGGCGACCTGGGTGCGCATCGATCCAGCCTATTGGAGCGGCACAGGTGGCGCTGACCTGCGACGCCGAGCGAAGATCGATGATATGGCGATATGGCGACTCGAGTGAGCGGGAGCTGAGCGGGCGATCGTCGCGCTGCGCGAGCTGATCCTGGCCATCGAGCACTACCGTCTCGCGGTGGCGCAGCACTTCGGCCTCGGCGTGCCGAGACGCAGGCGATCAGCTACCTCGCCTTGCGCGGACCTATGGGACAGACCGAACTCGCGGCGGACATCGGCATCACCACCAGCTCCGCGACCAGCGTGATCGACCGGATGGAGAAGTCCGGCCTCGTTCGGCGGGCGCCGCACCCGAGCGAAGGGCGGCGATCCGTGGTGAGCCTCATCGAGCACGGATCGACGATCGTCGCGAGCAGTCGCGTGTGGATGGGCACTGTCCTCGCAAGCATCGAAGACACGCGCGTCGCCGAGGTGAGCGAACTGCTCGCGTCACTCTCGGCCGACCTGCGCAGGCAAACAGAGCACATCGTCGCTGAGACCGAGCGCTGACCGCGTCGCAGCCGGCCTGCTCCGATCGCGCCCAGCCACGCGTCGAGACGCCTGCCGTGTTCCTCGTGGGACGCGTCGAGGCCTACGCGAGCAAGGCCGACCTTCTACCGTGGACCAATGACGCCCGCGCAGACGCAGCCCCCCGGTACCGGGCGACGGGTCGTGTCCAAGTTTCAGGACGGTGCCGAGAAGGCCAAGTCGACGCGCGCCGGTCGGATCGCATGGCGGACCGGCATCATGATCCTCGGCGGGTCCGTTATCGTGGTCGGGATTTTGCTGTTGCCGTTGCCCGGGCCGGGCTGGCTGATTATCTTTGCAGGGCTGGGCATCCTGGCGACGGAGTTCGACTGGGCGAAGCGCTTGCTGCGCTTCGCGCGCAATCAGGTGGGCCGGTGGACCGCCTGGATGGGACGTCAGGGACGCCTGGTACAGGCCCTAATCGGCGTGGTCGGGCTGCTTTCCCTCGTGGCGCTCGCCGTTGGCATGTGGGTTCTCTACCGGTGATCGACTGCGCGGCCCGTATAGTCTCGAAGCGTTGCAGAACGGTCCGTCCGGACGTGGCTGCGGGCGATTAGCTCAGCGGGAGAGCACTGCCTTCACACGGCAGGGGTCACTGGTTCGATCCCAGTATCGCCCACAAGCGCTACCCCCCGCGTTTGCTGGGGTACAGGCACTTGACGGCAAGATCAGCCGCCGAGCGTGCGATCCATGTGCGATCCTCGCTCCTGCCCGTTCATGCGGGGCTGAGCCGGTCACCAGGACATTCGGCGGGCGGAGATCGACGCGAGCGAGCCCGATCAAGGCTGCATGACGTTCACGAGCGCGCTTCCGCGCCGGTCTACTGTGCGGTCTCGCCGGACTGTGCCTCGCCGGGTGCTCAACCAGCGGCGGCGACCTTCGCAGCGCTAGGCGGTGTCGCTTCCAGCGGATACAACGGGGACACGAGCCGTTCGACCGCTCAGCTACGACTATCCCGGGAACTGCCACGCCGCAAGCTCGTCGATAACACCGAAAGTGATTAGGGAGATTCGCTTACCCTTCAGGACCTCGAAGGCAATTCTGCCCCGAAGCCTCCGGCCCGGTGTCACACTGCCGGATGAAAGTTCGTTGTCGGTGTTCGCAAGCCCGGCGTCGAAGGTGTCCCCCTGCGCGTCGCGAGCTTGGAAGAACAAGGGGTTAGCGTCAACTTTGCCGGACACCCCCACGAACGTCACGGTCACCGCGTACAGAACCTTTCCTTCGGTTGGCGTGCTGTACTGCGCCGGTTTCGCTGGAACCAGCCGCGTGACAGTGACTGCGCGACGCCGTCTTGGCC
>JALZAI010000312.1 GCA_030948475.1 Actinomycetota bacterium | reverse complement strand
GCTGTGGTCCTACGCCACCCCGCCGGCGATCGAACTCGCCGACCGGCTTGCCGACCTCGCGCCGGGCGACATCAACAAAGTGTTCTTCACGACGGGTGGCGGCGAGGCCGTCGAGACCGCCTGGAAGCTGGCCAAGCAGTACTTCAAGATCACCGGCAAGCCCATGAAGCACAAGGTCATCAGCCGTCACGTCGCATACCATGGCACGCCCCAGGGGGCGCTGTCGATCACCGGGATCCCGGACGCGAAGAAGTGGTTTGAGCCGCTCGTCCCCGGGGCGCATAAGGCACCCAACACGAACTTCTACCGTGCCCCCGAACACGGCGACGACCTCGAGGCATTCGGACGCTGGGCCGCCGACGCCATCGAGCAGGCGATCGTCTACGAGGGCCCGGACACCGTCGCGGCCGTGTTCATCGAACCGGTCCAGAATTCCGGCGGCTGTTTCCCGCCGCCGCCCGGCTACTTCCAGCGGGTGCGCGAGATCTGCGACAAGTACGACGTGCTGCTCGTCTCCGACGAGGTCATCTGCGCGTTCGGACGACTCGGCAAGACCTTCGGCTGCGACAAGTTCGGCTACCTCCCCGACATGATCACCTGCGCGAAGGGCATGACCAGCGGGTACTCGCCGATTGGCGCCTGCCTGGTCAGCGACCGCATCGCCGAGCCGTTCTGGCACGGCGAGGACTACTTCCCGCACGGCTACACCTTCGGCGGGCACCCGGTGTCGTCGGCGGTCGCGATGGCCAACCTCGACGTGTTCGACCGCGAGGGCCTCAACGAGCATGTGCTGGCGAACGAGGGCGCCTTCCGCGCGACGCTGGAGAAGCTGCTCGACCTGCCGATCGTCGGGGACGTGCGCGGTGATGGGTATTTCTACGGCATCGAACTGGTCAAGGACAAGGCGACGAAGCAGACCTTCGACGACGACGAGTCCGAGCGGCTGTTGCGCGGCTTCCTGTCCAAGGCGCTCTTCGGTGCGGGCCTGTACTGCCGCGCGGACGACCGCGGCGACCCGGTCGTGCAACTCGCGCCGCCGCTCATCGTCGGCCAGTCCGAGTTCGACGAAATGGAGCAGATCCTGCGTTCGGTGCTCACCGAGGCGTGGACGCACATCTGAGCTCCGAGCGCGTAACGGTCGTCGGCGCGGGCATCGCCGGTGCCGCCTGCGCGCTCGCGCTACGCGCGGCGGGTGTGGACGTCGTCGTCCGCGAGCGTGCACCGACGCCGGGGGGACGGATGGCGGCCCCAGTGCTGCACGGTCGGCGGGTTGATGTCGGCGCTGCGTATTTCACCGTCGCCGACGACAACTTCGCCGGCGTCGTCTCCGGGTGGCAGGAGCGCGGGCTGGTCCGGGCGTGGTCCGACACCATCGACGTGATCGGCGGCGACAGCACACCTGGCCCGATGCGCTGGTCCGCGCCGGACGGGCTCGCCTCCCTGGTACGCGATCTGCTCGCCGGCGTGGACGTCTCATTTTGCGACGCCGTCGAGTCGGTGCCCGGCCGGCCAGTCGCGTTCGCGGCTCCGGATCCCCAGGTAGCGCGGGTCGTCGGACCGCTGCCGGGCTTCGCGTGGGTGGACTACGACCCGGCAATCGCCGTCGTCGCCGGCTGGGAGTCACGACGGTGGACGATGCCGAATGCCGCGTTCGTCAACGACGACCCGGACATCGCCCTGATCGTCGACGACGGTGCTCGCCGCGGTGACGGTGCGCCGGTGCTCGTGGTGTACTCGACGCCGTCCCTGGCGAGGCGGCATCTCGCGGCGCCGCAGGATGCCGTTCCCACCGTCCTGAACGCGCTCCGGCGAACCCTCGGTGTTTCGTTGACGCCGGCCTGGACGCGCGTACAGCGTTGGACCTTCGCCAAGCCGGCGGGCACGCACGGTGCCGCGTCGTACGCGCTCACTGCCGACCTGGTTGGCGTGTGCGGGGATTCGTGGTGCCCGAGCGGATCGCCGCGCGTCGAGTCGGCGTGGTTGTCCGGCCATCGCCTCGGTACCGAGCTCGCCAGACAGATAGACCACTAAGGTGACGCCCGTGACCGAACTGCCTGCCGATATCGGCTCGAAGATCCGCCGCGCCACCGAATCGCTGCACTCGATGGTGTACTTCGCTCCCGAGGCCGAGGAGCAGTTCACCGCGGCCGGACTGCGTCCCGGGCGGATGTGCTACTTCGCCAGCCGTTCGGCGCCGATGGGTGCCGTGAGCGCAGGCGTCACCGCCGCGACGTTCTACAACTTCAACCCGGAACTGGTGGCGCGGCACATCCCGCGTGCCTGGACGCTCGCCAGTCCCGAGTCCGTCGTCGCCGCGCGGTTCGCTGCCGCCGACTTGGCGCTCCAGCGCCTGCTCGGCGACGCCGTCGAGTCGCCGGAACTGCGCGAGCTCGCGGACCTGGCCCGCGAAGCCACCAACGGGCTCGCACCCGAGGGGCGTCCGCTCTATGCCGGCCACGCCACCCTCGCCTGGCCGGACCCGCCGCACCTCGTCCTCTGGCACGCGCTCTCGCTGCTGCGCGAGTACCGCGGCGACGGCCATGTCTCGGCGCTGCTCCACGCCGGCGTGTCGGGTATCGAGGCGGTCGTGACGCACACGGCCACGGGCCGCGGCTTCACCGTGGAGTCGGCGAAGTTGCTGCGCGGCTGGTCCGACGAGCAGTGGGGCGCGGCCGTCGCCGGCCTGAACGAGCGCGGTGTACTTGACGCGGACAGCCTTACGCAGCAGGGCACCGCGTTGCGGGTGCAGATCGAGGCCGGCACCAACGAGTTGGACCGTGCCGCCGCCGAGCACCTCGGGGCCGAGCGAACGTCGCGGCTGATCGAGCTGGGCAAGGGACTGTCCGCCATCGCGACCGGCAACGGCGCGTTCCCCGCCGGTGTGTTCGCCAGCAGGCGCTGAGCAGCTACCGCGCCGAGACTTCGCTGAGCCCCGATGCGCAACCAACAAACGTCGGTGATCAACAGAGAGAGAAGCCTGCCGTGGCAGCCGCGTCCCCCTGTTGACCAATGTGCACGGCAACCCCAGCCGATTTGAGCTCGCACCACTGAAGACCTGCCGGGCGCACTCGCCTGAGTCCTGCCGGGCGCACTCGCCCGCGCGCTCAGTGCGCGATTCCGGCGCGGACGTGCTCGAAGATCAGGTTGGTCTCGGTCAGCGCGACATCCGGATTTCCGCTGAGGTTCACCACAACGAAGTCACGCAGGTTCTGCGTTCCGGTCGCTGCGATGTGCACCAGGAAATCGTTCGCGCCGCCGAGGAAGAACACGTTCAGCACCTCGGGCAACGTCGCGATCTTGGCCATGAAGTCCGGGATGTGGCCGCGTGCGTGCGCCTGCAGCCGGACCGCAATCATCGCCTGGATCGGGCGCCCGAGCGCGGACGGGTCGACGTCGGCGTGGTAGCCGCGGATGACCCCGCGCTCGCACATCGCGCGTACCCGTCCCAGGCAGGTCGACGGCGCCACCCCGGCCAGCTCGGCGAGCGCATTGTTGGGCAGCCGGGCATCCGCCGCGAGAGCTCGCAGGATGCGAAGGTCGACCTCGTCCAGAATCGGCTGAACATCCTTCGACGGCGCAGGGGATCGCCGAACCGGAGCCGAACGTCCCACCGTCATCAGTACAATCTAGCGAATTATCTTCAGAGATGTGGCGGGTCACGTCTCGATACTTCAGAATTGTGCGGTACCAGTTGCAATTGAGGAAAGGCATTCTCCCATGAAGGTCGGCATCCCGCGCGAGGTCAAGAACCACGAGTACCGGGTGGCCATCACCCCGTCGGGCGTGCACGAGCTCGTCCGGCACGGCCACCAGGTCTATGTAGAGCAGGACGCCGGCATCGGCTCGTCCATCCCGAACGCGGACTTCGTCACGGCCGGCGCGCAGATTCTCGACACCGCGGACGAGGTCTGGGCCACCGGCGACCTGGTGCTCAAGGTAAAGGAGCCGGTCGCCGAGGAGTACCACCGGATGCGCAAGGACCAGGTGCTGTTCACCTACCTGCACCTGGCCGCCGACAAGGCGTGCACCGACGCGCTGCTCGAGGCGGGCACGACCGGCGTCGCCTACGAGACGGTGCAGCTGCCGGACGGCTCGCTGCCGCTGCTCGCGCCGATGTCCGAGGTCGCCGGACGCCTCGCGCCTCAGGTCGGCTCGTACCACCTGATGCGCCAGGGCGGCGGGCGCGGCACGCTGATGGGCGGCGTCCCCGGCGTGTACGCGGCGAAGGTCGTGGTGATCGGCGCGGGCGTCTCCGGGCAGAACGCGGCGGCGATCGCGCTGGGCATGCAGGCCGAGGTGCTACTGCTCGACCGCAATGTCGCGCGGCTGCGCCAGATGGACGCGATCTACCAGGGCCACTGCCAGACCGTCGCGTCCAACACCTACGAGATCGAGCGCGCCGTCCTTGACGCCGATCTGGTCATCGGCGCGGTTCTCGTGGCCGGCGCGAAGGCCCCCAAGCTGATCAGCAACGAGCTGGTGTCGCGGATGAAGCCCGGCTCGGTGCTCGTCGACATCTCAATCGACCAGGGCGGCTGCTTCGAGGACTCGCATCCGACCACGCATGCCGAGCCCACCTACCCGGTGCACGACTCGGTCTTCTACTGCGTCGCGAACATGCCCGGCGCCGTGCCACACACCTCGACGTACGCCCTGACCAACGTGACACTGCCGTACGCAGTCGAGCTCGCCGACCGCGGCTGGCATGACGCGCTGCGCCGCGACGGTGCGTTGGCACTCGGCCTGAACACGCACGAGGGCCAGCTCACCAACCAGCCGGTCGCCGACGCGCATGGCTATCCGGCCGTGGCGCTGGCCGACGTCCTCGCCTGACACCGTCCTCGCCCCTCGCGTCCTCGCGCGTGTGGTGCGAAACGCGCCGAGTGACGCGATATCTCGCATCACTCGCGCTCAATCGCATCGCTCGCCGTCCGGACGAGGCACGGACGGGCACCAGTTACGGAAAGGACGGCCGTGATCGACTACCGGCAGTTGTCGCTCTGGTTTGACCAGCTGCCCGGTTCGCTCTCGCCGCGCCCACCCCTGCCCGGTGACATGACGGTCGACGTCGCGATCGTCGGCGGTGGGTTCACCGGGCTCTGGACGGCGTACTACCTGCACGCCGCCGAGCCGGGCCTGCGCGTCGCAGTGCTGGAATCCGAGATCGTCGGCTTCGGCGCGTCCGGGCGCAACGGCGGCTGGTGCTCGGCGCTCTACCCGGTGAGCATCGCCACACTCGCAGCCGAGGTCGGCCGCGACGCCGCGGTCGCGCAGTACCTCGCCATGCGCGAATCGGTCGCCGAGGTGACCCGGATCGCGGCGGCCGAGCGGATCGACGCGGACATAGCCGTCGGCGGGACGGTGGTACTGGCGCGCACTGGCCCGCAGTTGGAGCGCGCCGCGCACGAGGCCGCCGAGGCCGACCAGTACGGCCTGGACATCTCGCTGCTGGGCGCGGACGACGCGCGCAAGCACCTGAACGGGACGGACGTGCTGGGCGCGACGTACACGCCGCACTGCGCGGTCGTGCAGCCCGCGCGACTGGTGCGCGGACTCGCCGAGGTCGTCGAGTCCCGCGGTGCGACGCTCTTCGAGCGCACCCGCGTCCGGGGCATCGAGCGCGGCTCGGTGCACACCTCGCGCGGCGTTGTCCGCGCCGACACGGTAGTACGCGCCACCGAGGGCTACACGGCGCGGTTGCATGGGACCCGCCGGGCGCTCGCGCCGGTCTACTCCCTGATCGTCGCCACCGAACCGCTCTCGGACGCGGTGTGGGACGAGATCGGGCTGCACGATCGCGAGACGTTCAGCGACCACCGGCACCTGATCATCTACGGCCAGCGCAGCGCGGACGGTCGCATCGTGTTCGGCGGACGCGGCGCCCCGTACCACCTCGGCTCGCGCATCCGTCCCGGCTTCGACCGAAATGCCAAGGTGTTCGCCGCTCTCGAGCACACCCTGCACGAGCTGTTTCCGGTCCTGCGCGGGACGCCGATTACCCATCGCTGGGGCGGTCCGCTCGGTGTCGCCCGCGACTGGCACGCCGGCGTCGGCCTGCAGGACGGCCTCGGCTGGGCCGGCGGTTACGTCGGGGACGGGGTGGCCACGGCCAACCTCGCCGGGCGCACGCTCGCGGACCTGATCACTGCTCGCAACACCCCGGTGACGGCGCTGCCCTGGGTCGGGCATCGCTCGCGCAGCTGGGAACCCGAGCCGCTGCGCTGGCTCGGCGCCAACGCAGGCCTGCGCGCGATGACCTGGGCCGACCATACCGAGAACCGCCACGGTCGTCCGTCGAGAATGGCCGACCTGGTCAACGCAATGATGGGCCGATGAAAGACCACGTCAGGCTCCCGCGCGAGTGGCGACGATGAGCCGCGCGAGGACCGAGATCACCCGGCTACGCGAGAAGGCGAGCGCCGACCGCGCTGCCCTCGACGAATTGCTCGACTCCGCGCGGATCGGCCATTTCGGCCTGCTCGGCGACGACGGGCTCCCGATGGTCATCCCGACCGCGGTCGTGCGCAACGGCGACCGGGTGCTTGCTCACGGCTCGAGCGGATCGCCCTGGATGCGCCGTCTCGCCACGGGCGCGCCGACCTGCCTCGCGGTGACCGCGTTCGACGGTCTGGTTGTCGCGCGCTCGGCATTCGAGTCCTCGATCCACTACCGCAGCGCGGTGCTCTTCGGCTCGTGCCGTCCCGTCCCGAGCGCCGAGCGGGAGCAGGCGCTCGACACCGTGACCGAGGCACTGCTACCGGGACGCAGCGCCGAGATCCGTCCCCCGAACAAGAGCGAACTCGCCGCGACGCTGGTGCTCGAACTGCCGATCCAGGAGTGGTCGCTGAAGATCTCGGACGGCTGGCCGGACGATCCGGCTGAGGACGTGTCGGGTCCGGCCTGGGCCGGGGTGGTGCCGCGCCTGATCAGCTACGGGACGCCGCGAGCGGCACCGGATCTGCAGCCGGGCATCGCCGTTCCCGCCTCGGTACGAGATCTGTGACCGCGCCAGGCAATCGCGGTCGCCCGGACGTTCGGTGGGCGATGATCTGCAACGTGCCGTGGCCAGGGCAGGCGTCAGGGCAGGCTCAGCGGTAGACGATCACGCCCGACGGTCGCCCGGCGCGCCGTAGCGTAGGCCGTCGATGAGCAGGTCGACCAGGCGGCCGGTGCGTTCGCTCCACCCGGGTGAGTCGGTGGCCATGCAGATGCCGCCCATTGCGCGCAACAGGTCGCCGGGATCGACGTCGTCCCGGATCGCGCCCGAATCGGCGGCTCGGGTCACCAGCGTCGTGATCGCGGCCTGAATGCGGCGGTGGCTCTCGGTGAACAGCTCGGAGTCCGGGCCGAGCGCGGACTTCAGCGCCATCGCCATCCCACGCTTCTTGGCGACGTAAACGGCGAACTCGCGCATCCACGACGAGAGCGCGTCGACCGGCTCATGCATCTCGAGCCGGCGGTCCACGCCGTCGCACAGCGCCTCGACCTCGCGGCGGTAGACGGCCTCGTTGAGTGCGTCCCGCGTCGGGAAATGTCGATAGAGCGTTCCGATGCCCACGCCGGCGCGCCGAGCGATGTCCTCGAGCGAGGCGTCCACGCCCTTCTCGCCGTAGGCCTCGGACGCGGCGGCGAGCAGGGTCTCGTGGTTGCGGGCGGCGTCTGCACGCGGCGCGCGGGTACGGCGTTCATCGGCGACCTCGGCCGAGCGGACCACGAAACACCTCCGCGAATTGACTTGCTAACCGGAGGCAGCCTCCGTATGGTAGAGAATACCGGAGGGCCCATCCGTTTCAATCAATGTTACTACTCGAACCGAGGGTTTGCTCGTGACAGTCCAATCTCCATCCCGCGCGTCCGCGACGGCTCGGCTCGGCCAGGTCCGGTCCAGGTGGACCGGGCACCCAGGCCTCGTCCTGACCCTGATCCTGACCTCGCAGCTGATGGTCGTGCTCGACGCGACGATCGTGAACATCGCCCTGCACGACATCAAGAACGCCCTGCACTTCTCTGCGTCCGGCCTGTCTTGGGTCGTGAACGCGTACACGCTCACGTTCGGCGGCCTCCTGCTGCTCGGCGCGCGAGCCGGTGACATCCTGGGGCGGCGCCGGGTGTTCCTCGCCGGCATAACCTTGTTCGCGCTGGCCTCGCTGGCCGGCGGTTTCGCCGCGACGTCCGGGCAATTGCTCGCGGCGCGCGCGGTGCAAGGCATCGGCGGGGCCCTGGCCTCGCCGTCGGCGCTGGCGCTGCTCATGACGATGTTCCCGGACGCACGCGGGCGCACCCGGGCCATCGGCCTCTACACCGGGGTGTCCATCGGTGGGGCGGCGGTCGGCCTAATCGCTGGCGGCATGCTGTCGGAGTGGGCGTCCTGGCGCTGGGTGCTGTTCGTCAACGTCCCGATCGGCCTGGTCGTGCTGCTGCTGGCGATACCCGTACTGCCCGAGACGGCCCGCCAGCACGGTCGCTTCGACCTGGCCGGCGCGCTCACCTCGACCGCCGGTATGACGGCGCTGGTGTACGGCTTCGTGCATGCCGCTAGCGACGGCTGGGCAAATGCCGGCACCGTCGCCTCGTTCGGTGTCGGGCTGTCGCTGCTCGCCGCGTTCGTGGTGACCGAGTTGCGGGCCGAGTCGCCGATCACTCCGCTTCGTCTGTTCGCCGACCGCAATCGCAGCAGTTCCTACGTCGCCCGGCTGCTTCTGATGGCCGGCATGATGGGGATGTTCTTCTTCCTCACCCAGTTCCTGCGCGGCGTGCTCGGCTACAGCGACCTGAAGACCGGCTTCGCCTTCGTCCCGTTCACGGTGGTGGTGTTCACCCTTTCGCAGCTGTCGGCGCGGGTGCTGGTCGAGCGGCTGGGCGCACAGCGGCTGATGATCATCGGCATCACCCTGTCCACGCTGGGCATGTTGTGGCTGACCCAGTTGAGCCAGCACAGCGGCTATCTGTCGTTGATTGCGCCGCTGCTGGTGTTCGGAACCGGCAACGGGTTGGCGTTCGTGCCACTGACCTCGGCCGCACTGGAAGGCGTCGAGCCGCGCGACGCGGGCGCGGCGTCCGGGCTGGTCAACGTCATGCAGCAGGTGGGCGGTTCGCTCGGCCTTGCCGTACTCGTGACGGTGTTCGGCACGGCGAGCAAGAACGCCGCGGTGCCAGCCGGCCTATCCCCAACCGACGCGGCGCGGCACGTGTTCGTCGTCGCGGCCGACCGGTCCTTCGAGGTGTCGGCGCTGTTCCTGTTCGCGACGCTGCTACTGGTGACGCTGGCGATCCGGCCGCGGCGTCCGGCGAGTGCTCCGGCCGAGGAGATGGACCTGGCCGCCTGACGCTGTTCGATCACGTTTCCCCGCTGCCGACGCTGTAGTCACAGCAGCGGTGACGGCGTCCAGCGCTCGTCGAGGACGTGCTGGGCACAGAAGCCGAGGACGGCGTCCCACCAGATCTCGGCATTGGCCGGCGAGAGCACCCAGTGGCTCTCGCCGGTCAACTGCAGGAAGCGGTGCGGCATCGACTCGGCCGCCCCGTCGTAGCGGCTGACCAGGTCCCACCACAGCCGCAGCGCCTCGCTGATCGGCACCCGGTAGTCGCGATTGCCGTGCACGATCAGCATCGGCGTCGCGATGTTCTCGGCGCTGTTGTGTGGCGAGTTTCGCCCGTACCACTCAGGGTGCTCGGCGAGCGTGCCGAAGATGCCGCTCTTGTACGGCGCCGCATCGGTCGTCGCGTGTTGCTGATCGAGCGCCCAGAGCCCGGCATGGGTGACGATCGCCCGGAACCGATCGGTGTGCCCCGCGATCCAGTTGGTCATGAACCCGCCGAAGGACGCGCCGAGGCACGCGGTGCGCGTCTCGTCGATGTCCTCGCGTGCTACGACGACATCGAGCAGCGCCTCGATGTCGCGCCACACCAACTCCGCTTGGTAGGGCCACGCGCGCGTCAGGAAATCTCCGCCGTAACCGGTCGAGAGTGCCGGGTCGGTCAGCAGCACCGCCCAACCGCGCGCGACAGCAACCCACGGCGACCAGCGCCAATTCCATGCGTTGTAGGACAGGAACGGGCCGCCGTGCACCCATTGCATCAGGGGCGCCGGAGTGTCCAACTCGGGCGGCACGCACAGCCACCCGCGCACGGTCGCGCCGTCGATCTGCACCGTGACTTCCTCCAGCCGTCCGCGTACGGATGGCGCGGCAGCGGGCGTCGGCAGCGCCGTCGGCGTCTGATCCTCGGCGTGAATGTCCAGGCGGACGGGGGTCATCGGTTCGTCGATCGTGGAGCGCAGCGCGTACAGATGGCTGCCTTCCGGTGCCGGGCGCAGCGCGGCGTAGGCGGCGTCACCGGCGAGCCGGCTCGTGACCGCACCGGTCGCCGGATCGAGCGCGACCACGGCACCGCGGCCGTGCCAGTCGCCGGTGACGTAGACCGTCCGCGAGTCGGCCGACCAGGCCCACTCGGTCGGCCACATCTCCCCGAGGTCGGCGCGCACCGGCTCCGCCCCGTCCAGGGTCAGGATCAGCAGCCCGCTGGACAGCGCGGTATCGAACGTGCCGTCGCGCTCCTGGCCCAGCGCGACGCGTGCACCGTCGGGCGAGATGCGCGGCGCGGAGAACTGGCATTGCTCATCGGCAGCGACGACGGTGCGCCTTCCTGAGGCGACGTCGATGACGGCTACGGCGCCCAGGACGCGGCCGTGCTCGAGACGAGGGCGCCAGAGCGTGGCGACGAGCGAGCCGTCGGCGCTGATCGAGTAGTCGTTCTCGATCAGCTCGGCGATTGCGTCCGGGGCGAGGTCGTTGGGTTCGTCGGCGACCGACGCCAGGTGCAGCAGCCGGGGTGACTCGTCGCCTAGTTCGTGGTCCCAGTGCCGGATCGGCATGCCGGTGTGCAAGATCGCGCTGATCTTGCGCTGCTTACGGGTCTTGCGCCGCTCGGCGTCGTCGTCGTCCGTCGAGAACAACAGCCGGCTACCCGACAGGACGACCGCGCCGGACTCGGAGGCGACGACCGGTGCTCCCAGGCCTCCGGGACGTCGCGCGACAACGGTGGACTCGCCACAAGCCGGAAGCATCCAGAGCACGGCCTCATCCTCGTCACCATCCGAGTCGGGACGCGCGGACACGAACAGCAGCGAGCCGTCCGGCAGGAAAGCAGGCGACGATTCGCCCTTCTCGGAGCGGGTGAGGCGGATCGGTTCGCCACCTGCAAGCGGGATCTCCCAGAGCGACGAGACGTAACGCGCGCCGTCGCGGTCGGCCTGCTGCATCGCCGCAACCAACCGCGCGCCGTCCGGGCTCAGTGCGAGACCGGCGAGGCGAGGCAGTGCGACGAAGGCGGCGAGGTCGGTGAACGGATCGGCTGCTTCGATCATCCGCTAGACGCTATAACGGCAGGCTCGGCGAGCTGGCGGCGCAGTTCGGCGACGAGGGTGTCCAGGCTGTTTGCGATGCGGTCCGTGGCGTCGAGCAGCGCTCCCGCCACGTCCGGGCCGCCGACCCGTTCGGGCTGTTCGCGCGCGATCGGGAGAAACGCCTCCTGCGCGGCGCGCAGTTTGGGGACGTTCTGCGGCACACGCTCGGCGCGGATCGCCTCCGAGCAGCGCGCCAGCACATCGTCGCAGCGGCGCATCAGCTCGACGAGTTCGGCGGGAGCACCGGCATCGGTCAGCGCGGGGCGGACGGCGTCGACGGTGAGCAACGCGTGGACGAAGCGATGTGTGTGGGCGAGTACCGCCTCCCCCAGTTCGAGTTGTCCGCGCGCCGGGACGGGATCGGCGCGGGCGGCGTCGAGCGAGGCCTGGGCGTTGCTGCGCGCCAGCCGGGCACCCGCGCGGAGCCTGCGCAGCCTCTCGGAGTCGGCGCCAGGATCGAGCAGGGCCGCGAGATAGTCGCGATAGGCGTCGAGCAGGGCGACCAGTCGCACCGGCACTCGCTGCCGCTCCCACACCGGCCAGACCAGCGTCGCCAACAGTGCGAGTGCGCCGCCGAGCAGGGTGTCGACTCCCCGCGCGACGACCGTGGTATGCGGTGCGACGCCGTCCAGGGCGAGTAGCACGACGACCAGTGCGCCGAGTGAGACCGATAGCAGCCCGATGTTGCCCGGACCGGCCAGGCGCATTCCGAAATAGAACATGGCGACCAGCGCGACGCCCCACCAGTCACCGCCCGGCAGGTAGTGCACCAGCACGGTGGCCAGGAGCAGTCCGACGACCGTGCCGACCACGCGCAGGGACGAGCGCTGGAAGGTTGTCGCGAAATCCGGACGCAGCGTCACCATGATCGTCAGCGGAATCCAGTAGCCGCGCTCAAAGCCGGACACGCGCGCGATGTAGTCCGAGCCCGCGACAAGCACGGCGGCGCGGATCGCGTGCCGCAGGACGGCAGAATCCGGAGCCAAGTTGGCACGCAGCGTGGCGAGCGGATCGCGCAGCCGGCCGACGCCGTGGACCTGGTCCGGCTCCTCGCCCGTGCGTCCCTCGCTGGCGCCGGTCCGGGTCGTCGCGACGGCCGCGCGCAGTTGCCCGGCC
>JALZAI010000309.1 GCA_030948475.1 Actinomycetota bacterium | reverse complement strand
GAGATGTCTCGGCCAGCGTGCCCGACTCCGGCCCGGGACCGTGCACCGGCATCACCGGATCCGCCGCGCTGGTCATGCCGGCGTTGTTGACGAGCACCGACGGTGCGCCAAGCGCACGCGTGACTTCGTCTACCGCGCGCCGGACCTGCTCCGCGTCGGTGAGGTCCGCGATGACGCCGACGGACCGGACGCCACGCTCACCGAGCTCGGCGGCGCGCTCGAGAGCACGTTCGGTTGTCCCGCCCACGGCAACGGCGGCGCCCAGCTCCCCGAGAAGCTGCGCTGTGGAGAACCCGATCCCCTGCGCCGAGCCCGCCCCGGTCACGAACGCCACGCGCCCGCTCAGACTCAGCGTACCGGGCGGCCGCCTGCCGGTCGCTTCCATCAGTGGCCGCCGCTCCCGACGAGCTCCTCGACGGCGTCGCCGAACAGGTTGCTGTGGAGTTCAACGTCGTCGCGGCTCGTGGTCGGACACATCAACGCCATGTTGTGGAACGGCGTGAGCAGCACGCCGCGATTGGCCAGGTAGGTGTGCAGGTAATCCTCCAGCTCGACATCATTGGCGGCCGCCGACTCGCCACCGGTACGCGGTGCCGGGGCGCAGAACCGGTACTCCACGCGCGCGCCCAGCCGGCTCACGGTCCAGGGCAGCCGATGCTGGGCGATCACCCCCTCGACCGCGTCGCCCCAGCGGTTGGCGAGCGCCGTCATCGGGCCCCACGCGGCGTCGGTGAGCACCTCGGCCAGCGTGGCTCGCATGGCGGCGACCGAGACCGGGTTGCCGGCCAGCGTCCCGCCGACTCCGCCCACGTCCACCAGGTCGAGCTCGGTGTTCGCCTCGACGCGCTCGGCCAGCGCGGCCGAGAGTCCGTAGGCGCCACACGGGATTCCGCCGCCGACCGCCTTGCCCAGCGTGACGATGTCGGGGTCGAGCGACCAGGCCTGCGTCGCGCCGCCCGGGCCCGCCGACAGCGTGTGCGTCTCATCGTTGATCAGCAGCGAACCTGATCGTCGGGTGAGTTCGCGGACGCTGTCGAGATAACCCGGTTCGGGCAGCACGATGCCGATGTTGGTCAAGGCCGGCTCCATCAGCACGCAGCCGACGTCGCCGTGGGACAACTCCCGTTCTAAGGCGGCCAGGTCGTTGTACTCAACTACGCGGGTCGTGGTCGTCGGGTCGACGGGTGCGCCGACATTACCCTCGCGGATCACCTGCCGACCGTGTTCGTCGACCTTGACCAGCACCTCGTCGACTGTGCCGTGATAGCAGTATGAGTACACGAGGATCTTCGGACGTCCGGTGACGGCTCGGGCCAGCCGGATGGCCCAGCGGTTGGCGTCCGTCGCGGTCAGCGCGAAGCTCCATTGCGGCAGCCCGAAACGACGGGTCAGTTCCGTGCCCACCCACGCGGCGTCGGTCGTCGGCATCATCGTGGCGATGCCGCCGAGGTCGCTGATGCGGTGCGCCACCGCAGCCACGGTTGGCGCGGGGGAGTGCCCGGCCATCGCGCCGGTGTCACCGAGGGCGAAGTCGACGTACTCGTGGCCGTCGATATCGGTGACGTGCGCGCCGCGGGCGGTGGCGGCATACAGCGGGAAGCCGCCGGCCGCCTTGTTCATCCAGGTCATCGGGACGCCGCCGAACAGCGATCGCTGGGCGCCCCGATAGGCGGCGAGCGACCTCGGGTGGCGCTCGGCGAAGGTGGCGCGCTCGTCGTCGAGCAGGGTGCGCAGGCGAGCGCGTTCGATCGGGGGCACGGTGGTCATAGCGCAGATTCTTTCCAGATATCACCCGACATCTGCAGTGCCGTGCCGCGGCGGCGCGGTATTTTCGACGTATGCCCGCTCTTGCCGATCCGCGCCGCCCCTTCGGCAGGTTGCTCACCGCGATGGTGACGCCTTTCGACGACAGCGGCGCGCTGGATCTCGAGATGGCGACCCGGCTGGCGGCCTACCTGGTCGACGAGCAGGGCAACGACGGGCTGGTGATCAGCGGGACGACCGGAGAGTCGCCGACGACGACCGACGAGGAGAAGTCTGAACTGCTGCGGGTCGTCGTCGACGCGGTCGGCGACCGGGCACACGTCGTCGCGGGCGTCGGCACCTTCGACACGGTCCACACCGTCCAGCTCGCCGAGCAGGCTGCGAAGGCGGGCGCGCAGGGCCTGCTCGTGGTGACGCCGTACTACTCCAAGCCTCCGCAAGCCGGCGTGCTTGCGCACTTTCGCGCTGTCGCCGACGCCACCGAACTGCCGATGCTGCTCTACGACATCCCGGGCCGCAGCGTCGTCCCGATCGCCATCGACACCATGATCGCCCTCGGCGCCCACGAACGGATCGTCGGTGTGAAGGACGCCAAGGGCGACTTCGCCGCGTCCACGCGGGTGATGGCCGATACCGACCTCGCGTTCTACAGCGGCGACGACGCGAACACCCTGCCGCTGCTCTCGGTCGGCGGAGTGGGCGTCGTCGGCACGTCCACGCATTTCAGCGGGGTGGCTACGAAGGCGATGATCGAGGCCTTCGAGCGGGGGGACGTGGCCGCGGCGCTGGAGTTGCACCGGCGACTGCTGCCCATTTACACGGGCATCTTCCGCACCCAGGGCACGATCCTGGTGAAGGCCGGGCTGGCGCTGCGAGGGCTCGGCGTGGGTCCGGTGCGGCTGCCGCTGGTGGACGCCACCGAACCAGAGGTCGGTCAGCTGCGCGCAGACCTCGCCGCGGCCGGCCTCTGAGCTGGCCGCCTGGCGCCCTGCCTGCCTGATAACTATCGACTTCAGCGTTAGGGTTTGTCGGTGCCCGCAGGATCCGGAACTCGCACCCGTCCACCCGCGAAGCGGCCGCAGCGCCCGTCCGCGAAACGGCCGCAGCGCTCGCGAGTGAGGCGGGCGCCGCTACTTGCCCCGGTTACCGCGCTCGGCAAGCTGCTGGCCAGCCTGTGGCGCGCCCTGGCCGTGGTCGTGGGTAGCGTGGCGCGCGCGATCGGTCGCAACGCCGCGACCGCGCGGGAGCTGGACCCAACCCTTCGACGCGACGGCGCCGCGCTCGGCGTGCTGGCGATCGGACTCGTTTCGGTCGTCGCGATCTGGTTCGGCGCGGGCGGCCCGGTCGGTCGGGAGATCACGGCGGGCTGCCGCGCCATGATCGGCAACGGAACGCTGCTACTGCCGGTCCTGCTCGTCTTCGCGGCCGCGCACATGCTGCGCCAGGCACCCCAGCCCGAAGCACGCGGTCGGGTCGTGGTCGGCTCCTTCGCGCTCGGGGTGAGCGTCCTCGGCCTGCTCGATCTGTGGGCCGGGGGGAGCGGGACCGTGCACGGCCGCCAGCACGCGGGTGGTGTGCTCGGCGCGCTGGTCGGTGCTCCGCTCAGCAAGGGTCTGTCCGCCGGGCTCGCGGTGCCGTTGCTGCTGATCGTCGGGCTGTTCGGCACCCTGGTCGCCACCTCGACGCCGGTCAGTGTCCTGGTCGCCTATGTGCGCGGGCTGTTCGTGCGCCGTCCCCTTGCTGTGCTCGAGGACGTCCAGAAGCGCCGCCGCAGGAAGGCCGCCGCCGAGGGGCTGGACGCAGGGACCACCGATCTGCCGGCCTTCGACGACATCACCCCGCCACCCGACGAAGCACCTGTGCCGAAGCCCCGCAAGCCGCGCGCCGCGAAGATCCCAGGCGCGGAGCTCCCGCCGATCGATCGGCCGATGCAACTCGAACTGTCCAACGGCGCGGGCCTGTACACGTTGCCCTCGCTGAAGGGTCTCGCGCACGGCAGCCCACATCTCGAGCACACCAAGGCGAACGATGAGGTCATCGCCGCGC
>JALZAI010000299.1 GCA_030948475.1 Actinomycetota bacterium | reverse complement strand
TCGTCGGACTTGGTGACGGTGGCCGCGGGAAGGTCATCGGTGCGCATACCTCGACGGTACCCAAGCAAGCGGCGTCCAATCATTACCAGACCCGGACGATGCCGATGACACCGTAAATGATCGTCAGCGCGACGCCGATCAGGATCAGCCAGACGACCGCCTTCGCGGCGAGTCGACGCGGTCCGGACAGGCGGGCCAGCCCGTTACCGAAGGCGGCGAGGTTCTGCAGCTCGCCGTCGACCGTGTTCGGATTCGCCGTCCGGCCCCAGGCGCCGTCCACGTACGGCGCAGGCTCGGGCTCCTCGTCCCAATAGAGCTCTTCCTCGGTGCGCACGCGTCCAGCGTAGTTCGCGCTACGGTCGGCGGCATGGCAGCGCCCGCTGTGGAGATCGAGGTCGGGCCCCGCACGATACGGGTAAGCAACCCCGATCGGGTGTACTTCCCCGAGCGCGGCGAGACGAAGCTCGATCTGGTCAGCTATTACCTTTCGGTCGGCGACGGGATCGTTCGGGCGCTGCGCGAGCGCCCGTGCATGCTGCACCGCTACCCGGACGGCGTGGCGGGTGAGAAGATCTATCAGAAGCGGCTGCCCAAGGGCGCGCCGGACTGGGTCGAGACCGCCGAGGTGAGCTTCCCGTCCGGACGGACGGCCGACGAGCTCTGCGTGACCGAGCTGGCCGCGGTCGCCTGGGCGGTGCAGATGTCGACGGTGGAGTTCCACCCGTGGCACACGCGGCGCGCCGACGTCGAGAAGCCCGATGAGCTGCGCATCGATCTCGACCCGCAGCCAGGAACCGGACTCACGCAGGCCAAGCAAGTCGCGGTCGTCGTGCACGAGGTGCTGACCGAGCTGGGTGCGGTCGGCTGGCCGAAGACGTCCGGGAGCAGGGGACTGCACGTCTACGTCCGGATCGAGCCGCGCTTCGGATTTCGCGAGGTGCGCCGCGCCGCGCTCGCGGTCGCTCGGGAGGTCGAGCGCCGCATCCCTGCCCAGGTGACGACGGCTTGGTGGAAGGAGGAGCGTGGCGAGAAGATCTTCATCGACTACAACCAGAATGCCAAGGACCGGACCATCGCTTCTGGTTATAGTGTCCGCGGCTTCCCGTGGGGTCCGGTGAGCGCTCCGGTGATCTGGGAAGAGCTGCCCGATGTCGAGATGCGTGACTTCACGATAGCGACGATGCCGGCTCGTTTCGCGCAGCTCGGTGACCTGCACGCCGGCATGGATGATGCGGTGTGGTCGATCGAGCCGTTGCTCGAGTGGGCCGACCGGGACGAGGTCGATCGCAAGCTCGGCGATGCCCCCTACCCGCCGAACTATCCGAAACAGGAGGGCGAGCCGCCTCGGGTGCAGCCGTCAAAGAAGGTCGCTGCGCATTGGGACGAGCACGGCAATCGTATCGACGGGTGACTGTCGCGCGCGGGCTCATAACCGAGAGGTCGCAGGTTCAAATCCTGCCCCCACTACCACGACGAGGAAACGACCGGACGAAGTACTGGCCGAACGTAAGGGTCATCCGTTCGAGAAGCGCACCGATCAGCGGCACCGGCATGGAGTACTTGCTCGTCCATGTGACGTGCGTTCGCCCGCCACGTTCGCTGAGTTTGATCGCGGCGCCATGGTGACGGGCTCGGGGAAGTATGCGCAGGACTTGGTGGCCGAACAGGTGTGGCCGTTCGAAGGCCGTCACTTCCGCTTGCCACAAGCTGTACACGGCCCTGAAATTGCGGACTGCGTCGAGGCCGACGCCCCCGTCGCGACCCGGTCGGCGAGGCTCCCAGTGAGCATTCCCCTTGCGGAGGCGCAGTTGCTAGGCGTCGCCAGCCAATCGAAGACGGCCTCGATCGGGCTGCTGTAGTCGCGTTCGGCGTACAGGTTTTCATCGGTCACCTACCTGCTAACAGATGTGGCTGTCCGGTCACCAGGCTAGGTCGGTGGATCGGGGTCGTCCCCCCTTGTCGGCGGCGCATCGAGCAGCTACTGGCGCTCCCGCCCGACCACGGCGCCGACATTCGCAACGAACCCCGAGCCTCGTGAGGTGCGGTCAGCCCACTGCTTCGCGGAGCTGGTGGACCTGCGCTTCGACGCCTGCGGCCAAGGATGCGATCGCCTCGCGATCGAGGGGTCGCTCGGCTTCCAGAGCCGCGCTACGAATGAACGCGGTCACCTTCAGTCCGGCAGTGTCGGCACGTCGGCGCAAGGCGTCGATCTCGTCAGCGGAGAACCGCACGGAGATCGTGACGCTGCGCCGAACTTCGAAGGGCTCGGCCCCTTCGAACTCGGAGATGTCTCCCGTCGCGTTGTAATGCTCGGCGAGTTCCGCATCGGTCTTCTTGGCTGTTATCGCCACTCCTGCCATCCGGTGATGGGTCGCACTCCGTCGTGGATCACCTGGACGATCACGATCACTCGCTTGCCACCGTTGGTTGCCGACCGGATCAATCTTCGGTCAGGTTCCGTCCTGTGTCTGCTCGCGCTCGTGGCGTTCAGATCGCTTGTTCGATCTCGACGGCCGTGAGGCGCTTCGTCGCGTGGTCGGGGTTGTACTCGTCCCATTCGACGTCATAGAAGATCACCGTTCAGCCGCTCCTCTAGTGTGTTGCATTGCAACCAATTGTGCAACACGTACGGTCTCGTTCCTGGGCAGCGCAAGCATGTTCCCGAGAAAGCTAGGGGCGCGCGCGCCAGATGACGTCGATGTCGTCGGGGTTGAAGTGCGGGCCTCGTGATGACGCCTTGATCGTGATGCGCTCGATGAACTCCGAGAGGATCAGGCGCTTGCGCTCGTTCGATCCCGCCGACGATTCGAGTTCGGCGATCTGCGTCTCGCGCGACGGGAGCTGTCGGACGTTCTCATTCTGCGCACCTGCGGCGCGAGCCGCGTCGATCCGCCCGTTGTGCTCGGCGAGTGTGGCATAGAAGTCGTCGTAGCTGATCTGCCCGCTGCTGAACGCCGTACGGAGTCCGGCCATGCGCGCTTGGAGGCGTTCGAGGTCGCCGGCCTTGACGGCACGCTCCGCTCCGGAACGCCGCGGGCGCACGTTCTCCCGCTTGAGGTAGTCGATGGCGAGCGATCACCAGGCAGTCGACCTTGTCGGCATTGCGCGATACGCCATTGCAGCCGCCGAGGTCTTTCGGGCGGCAGCCGTACATCCGCATCCCGCGAACCATCCGGCCGACCATCCGTGTCTCGCACTTACCGCAGATGCACAGGCCGGATAGCAGGTGCTTGCGACCGGTGGCGGCAGGTGTCTTGACGTTCTTCGCGCCACGTCCGGTGTCGGCGTCCAGGGTGCTCTGGAGCAAGATCCACTCGTCCGCGGTGAGGATCGGTGACCAGTCGCCGCGCACCCACTCGCCGTCGTAGCGGACGGCGCGGAGCCACCACTCATTGACCTTCGGCTGGCTTTCGTGGAAGACGCCGGTGTAGGCACGGATACCGCCGAGCCGCGGGTTCCGCAGGATGTTGTTGAGTGCCGTGCGGGTCCACATCTTCCCGCCGACCGTCGGGATCTCGCGCCGTTGGAAGTCGAGCGCAAGCGTGGCGACTCGCCGGCCTCGACCCGGGCCGCCACCTCGCGCAGCAGCACAGCTTCGGCCGGCACGAGGGTCTGCCCGTCGATCTTCCAACCGAATCGCCGCGGCCCACCACGAACGACGCGACCCTGCTGCGCATGCTGGACGGCCGCTCGCGCCTGCCGACGGCTGGTGTCCTCGCTCGACTTCAACGCGACCGACACCAGCATCCGGGCGAGCATCCGCCCGCCCGAGGTCATCAGGTCGATGTCGCCAGTCACTGGCTTTGCCGGCACCTTCTTGTACTCGACCCAGTCGATCAGGTCTTCGAGATCACGCGGCTGACGGGCGAGCCGGTCCATGTCGTAGAAGACGATGCCGTCGATGAGGGCCCCTCAAGATCATCGAGCATCTGCCGGAACGTCGGCCGGATCACCCGGAACGCAACCCTGCCGTCGACCAGACGGACCTTGCGCTTGCGGTAGGCCGACGTGTCATTCTCGTCGTACCGACGCACGAACGGTCCCCAGCCCATCCGCTCGCGCAGCAACTCGCAGTCCTCGTCCTAGCGGGCGACGCCTTCGGCCAGACCGAGCTTGTCGTAGCTGATCCGCTTGTAGAGGCCGGTCCGATCCGCGAGCTCGCTTTCAGCCGTTCGTTGCGGGTTAGAGTGCGCTCATGATCGCCGGGTGGTTCGCGTGACGTGCGTGTCGTGCGGGACGAATATTTCGGTCGACTCGAAGTTCTGTCCGGAGTGCGGGACGCCCGTCGCGGCGGGGTGCGCGTCGTGCGGGACTGATCTTGCCGTCGGCTCGAAGTTCTGTCGGGAGTGCGGCGCGCGGGTGCATGTGGCGGCGTCGCCGACGGGTGCTGCCACGGCGGGTAGGTCTGGTGCTGCTGCGTCCCCGGCACCGGGTGCTGTCGCGGCTTCCTCGGTGACGGAGCGGCGGGTGTGTTCGGTGCTGTTCGCGGATCTGGTGGGTTTCACGCCGTTGTCGGAGGCGCGGGATCCGGAGGAGGTCCGGGAGTTGTTGTCGCGCTATTTCGATACTGCGCACACGGTAATCGGTCGTTATGGCGGGGTGGTGGAGAAGTTCATCGGGGATGCGGTGATGGCGGTGTGGGGCACGCCGGTCGCGGCCGAGGGTGACGCGGAACGGGCGGTGCGGGCGGGGTTGGATCTGGTGGCGGCGGTGGCTGCGCTGGGTGGCGAGGTGGGTGCGGAGGGGTTGGCGTTACGGGCCGGGGTGGTGACCGGTGAGGTGGCGGCCTCGATCGGCTCGGTGGGTGAGGGGATGGTGGCCGGGGATGCGGTGAACACCGCGGCGCGGGTGCAGTCGGTCGCCGAGCCGGGCACGGTGTGGGTGGACGCGGCGACGCACCGGCTGGCCGCGGCCGGGGTGGGGTTCCGTCACGCCGGGGATCACGCGTTGAAGGGCAAGGCCGAGCCGGTTTCTCTCTGGCAGGCCACCCGGGTGCACTCGAGTGTGGGTGGGGCGCAGCGGGTGGACGGTCTCGAGGCGCCGATGATCGGGCGCGAGGCCGAGGATCGGACGCTGCGGGAGTTGCTGCACGCCACGATCGAGCGGCGCGTGCCGCGCCTGGTCACCGTCACCGGAGCGGCTGGGTCCGGGAAGTCGCGGTTGGGGTGGGAGTTCGAGAAGTACGTCGACGGGTTGGCCGAGGTCGTGTGGTGGCATCGCGGGCGTTGCCTGTCCTACGGCGACGGAGTGGCGTTCTGGGCGTTGGCCGAGGCGGTGCGGCAGCGTTTCGGCATCGCCGCGGAGGAACCCGTCGGGGACGCGACGGCGAAGTTCCTCACCGGCCTGGGCCGGCACGTCACCGCCGAGCAGGAACGCAGCTTCGTCGGGGTGCGGGTCGGACGGCTGCTCGGCCTCACCCATCCCGACGACGCGGGGCTGGCGCTGGGTCAGGACGACCTGTTCGCGGGGTGGCGGCTGCTGCTGGAACGCCTGAGTGACACCGGCCCGGTGGTGGTGCTGATCGAGGACGCCCAGCACGCCGACGACGCGCTGCTCGACTTCGTCGAACACGTGCTGGCCTGGGCCAGACAGGCGCCGATCTACCTGGTGCTACTGGGCCGCAGCGAGCTGCTCGAACGGCGCCCGAGCCTGGCCGGCGGACGCAACCGCACCTCGCTGCCCCTGGACGCCCTCGACGACCGCTCGATGCGGGCCCTGGTCGGTGCGCTGGTCGCCGGGATGCCCGAGCACGCCGTGACCTCGATCGTCGCCCAGGCCCAGGGCAACCCGCTGTTCGCGGTCGAGACCGTGCGTTCGCTGATCGACCGCGATGTGATCGTGCCGGTCGAGGGCGAGTACCGCCTGGTCGCCGACATCGGCGCGTTGAGCGTGCCGGACAGCCTGCACGGGCTGCTCGCCGCCCGCCTGGACACCCTCGAACCGGGATTACGGGCGCTCGTCGCCGACGCCGCCGTACTGGGCACCTCGTTCCCCGCCGGGGCGCTGGCCGCGGTCTTCGGGCGCGACGAGACAGCCGTGTCGGTAGCGCTGGGTGAGCTGGTGCGCCGCGAGGTGTTCGACGTCTCCACCGACCCGCTGTCCCCCGAACGAGGGTCCTACCTGTTCGCGCAGAACATGCTGCGCCAGGTCGCCTACGACACCCTGTCGCGCCGCGACCGCCGCGCCCGCCACCTCGCTGTCGCCGAGCACCTGCAGAACGTATTCACCGCGGGCGGCGACGAGGTCATGGACGTCATCGCCGCGCACTACCTCGACGCCCTGAACGCGCTGGCCGACGAGCACGACCCCGCCATTCGGGCCAAAGCCCTCGATAGCCTCACCCGCGCCGCCGAACGCTCCGAACGCTCCGGCGC
>JALZAI010000298.1 GCA_030948475.1 Actinomycetota bacterium | reverse complement strand
GAGCAGGAGCTGCGCGGTCTACGGCAGGTCGGTGTGGATACGGTGCTGTGCGTGACTGGGGACGGCCGCGGCTACGACGTCCGCACCGACGTCACCCAGGTGTTCGACCTGGACAGCACCCGGCTGGCAGCGCTGGCTGCGTCGCTCGGGATCCGAGCGGCCGTGGCCGAGTCACCGACCGCGCCGCCGGTTGCCCTGCGGCCGCGCCGGCTGATCCAGAAGCAGCGCGCCGGGGCGTCCATCGCGGTGCTCAACCATTGCGCTGTGCGGGACGTGCGCGAGTTCGTGCGTGCTGCGCGTTCGAGCGGGCTCACCATTCCGGTGATCGCGGCGGTGGCCGTCTACACCGACGTCACCTCGGTCGCCGTACTGCAGAGCCTGCCCGGTCTGGAACTCGACGCCGATTCGGTGGCCACCGTCCTGGACGCGGACGACCCGGTGGCGGCAGGCATCGAAGTGGCGGTGGCGCAAGCGGGCGCGGTGCTCGCGATCGACGGGGTCGCGGGCGTGAATGTCTCCGGACTCGCGTCCCAGCGTGGCCATCGGTATGCGGCGGAGATCAAGGCCGAGGTAGGGACACGAATTCGGGACGCCGAATGAGTAGCGAGGCGATGGACGCCGAGTTCGACACGCTCGCGTCCTGGACTGCCGATGTTGCCGTCGATCTCGGGCCGGATTACTACGTTCCCGCGGGCTGCCGAGGCAGCGGTAGCCCGGCCGCTCTCGACTGGTTGCTGCGCGAGCTGCGTCCGGACGCGGCGAGCCGGATGCTCGACTGCGGCGCCGGGGTGGGCGGCCCGGCAGGTTACGCGTGCGAGCAGACGTCGGTGCGTCCGGTGCTCGCCGAGCCGGAACCCGGCGCGTGCCGCGCGTCCCGCCGGCTCTTCGACCTGCCAGTGACCCAGGCCGACGCCGCGGCGCTGCCGTTCGCCGACGGGGTGTTCGACCTGGCCTGGTCGCTGGGCGTGCTCTGCACGACCGATCGTCAGTCCGCGCTGCTTGGCGAGCTTCGGCGCGTGGTTCGCCCGGACGGTCTGCTCGGCCTGCTGGTGTTCGTCGCGAGCACGGACCACCTGCCCGACGAGCCCGAGGGCAATGAGTTTCCCACCGCGGACTCGCTGCACGCGATGCTGGACGGTGCGGGGCTGCGAGTCGTCGCCAGCACCGCGCTGGGCGCGCTGGACGCGCCGCCCGCACAGTGGAGAAGCCGCACCGCGGCCGTCGAGGCAGAGCTGGAGGCGCGCCACCACGGCGACGCCGCCTGGCGGATCTCGCAGGAGCAACAGGATGCGCTGCAGGGCCTGTTCGGTTCCGGACGCGTGCGCGGACAACTGCTGTCGCTTCGCCGTACGGACGTCGAATGAGCGGCGCTCGCTTCGTCGTCCAGCACCATCTGGCCACCGCCGATCACTACGACTTCCGGCTCGAGATCGACGGCGTCCTGGTGTCGTGGGCCGTGCCAAAAGGACCGTCCACCGATCCGCGGGTGCGCCGCATGGCCATCCGCACCGACGATCACGATCTCGAACACGAGTCGGTCGAGGGCGGTGTCGGCCGGAACACGGTGCTGGTGTGGGATCGCGGCAGTTACGACAACACCAGCCGGGACTCAGGCGTGCCGATCGAGGCTGGCGCCGCGCTCGCGCGCGGGCACCTGTCGTTCCGGCTGCACGGCGAGAAGCTGCAGGGCGGATACGCGTTGCTGCGGCTGCCCGACCAGCAGCGCGAGAGCTGGCTGCTGATCAAGAAGTCCGACGCGGACGCCGATCCGTCCTACGACCCGATCAGCGAGGCGCCCGAGTCGGTGCTGTCCGGACGCACACTGGAACAGATCGCGGCCGAGAATCAGCCCTGACCGTACAGACGCTCGACCGCGAGCCGGACGACGAGTCGGCCGTCGCGCACCATCGCGGCGCGGTAGTCGTCCCAGTCGGGGTGCTCTCCGTTGATGGCGCGATACACCTCGATCAGTTCCTCGACGGTGGCGTCGTGCAGGTCGGACGCGACCGGGGTCAGCTCGACGGTGCCCTCGGCGACCGCAAAGTGCCAGAAGTCGTCACTGGTCACGTGGAAACTCGCGCGAGGATCGCGCGCCAGATTGCGCGCCTTCGCTCGGTCGGCGGTGATCGACACCCGGAGCAGGCCAGTAGCCGGGTGGTAGGTGTGGTTGACGTTCGACAGCTGCGGTCGACCGTCGGACTTCAGCGTCACCAGCACGCCGCGATGAAGATCCGTCAGCAGTCGTCGTAGCGCGTCGTCGGTCATGTCGGCGCAACGGCCGGCTCGGTACGGCTATTCCGGCCGCGCTCCGGCCGCGGGGCGTTGGCAGGTTTTGCGGGAACGGACTCGGCCGCGACCGAAGCTACCGCCGGTCGCGAGGCCCGTAGTCCGCGGCTCAACCCTGCAATGCGTCGGCGACAGCTTGCCGGTGCAGGTTCTCGAGCAGCGTGATCTGCTGCTCAGCTCGTTCGACCAGCGCGGTCAACCCGGCGCGATCGAGGCGAGGCTCGGCGTCAGCGACCAAGAGCAGGGTGCGCCAGCCGGCGAGTTTGCCCTCGACGCCCAGGCGCATCGCCTCGAGTTCGACGACGCTCGACAGCGGGGAGCGACGGAGGAACCGGTCGTTGAGCTTGAGCCGACCGGCCCGCTCGGCCACCATCGCGAGCACGCCCTTCCACCGGGTGATCGCAATGTCGAGGTCGCGCATCACCTGCACCAGGGCGGCGCGGTCGTCGTGCACGTCGCGGGCGAGCTGGACGAGCTCGCGCTCGGCGCTGGTTCCGGCATGCGCGCCGGCCAGCCGCTTGGCGAGTTCGCCGCCGCCCATCGCGCCGGCCAGATGATCATTGAGGTAGACACCGAGCAGACCCGATCGATCCGCTGTCACGACACCACCCCCTCGACGCCACTCCTCGTCATGATGCAGGCAGTGGGTTGCGCCTACCCGCTAAATACCCGGGTCGCCGGCCCGGCAAACTGACTGATGACTAAGGAGGTGAGGGTGATGGACGAGCCGCACCCACGTATCGCACTGGTGACCGGCGCCGGCCGCGGCATAGGGCGGGCTGTCGCGCAACGGCTAAGCGCCGAAGGCCTGCAGGTCGCGCTCACCGCGCGCAACGAGGCCGAACTGACAGCCGTCGCGGACGCGTGTCCCGGCGACACGTTGACGGTTGCGGCCGACATCACCGACGCCGCTGAGATCGAGCGCATCTTCGCGGAGGTGGAGCGTAGCTGGGGACCGGTTGACGTGCTCGCCGCCAATGCCGGGAGCGGACACTCGGCGCGACTGGACCGGACGACCGACGCCGACTGGCAGCGCATGCTCGAGCTCAACCTCACTGCCCCGTTTCGCTGTATGCGGCGCGCCGTCCCGGCGATGCGGACGGCGGGATACGGCCGCATCGTCGTCGTGGCGTCGATCGCGGCCAAGATCGGCGAGCCGTATATCGCCGCGTACACCGCGAGCAAGCACGGCGTGCTCGGTCTGGTTCGCTCGGCGGCCGCGGAACTCGCCACGACAGGGGTCACGGTCAACGCGGTCTGCCCGGCCTACGTCGACACGCCGATGACCGACGCGAACGTGGACGCGATCGCGTCCATCTCGGGTCGCAGCGCAGAGGAGACGCGGACGATTCTCGAGCGCAAGCAGCCGATCGGGCGTCTCATCCGGCCTGACGAGGTCGCCGATGCGGTCTGGTTCTGCGTCGCGAACGACGCGATGTCGGGCCAGGGACTCAACATCGACGGCGGGGCGGTGCAGTCATGACCCTGGAGCGGGTGAATCCGGACTCGCTGGCCGGCCCCCACGGCTTCTCGCACGCCGTCGTGGGTACCGGACGGATCGTCTTCCTCGCCGGGCAGACCGCAATCCACGCGGACGGCTCGATCGTCGGGGACGGCGTTGTCGCGCAATTCGAGGTGGCGCTGGGCAACCTGCTCGAGGCGCTGCGCGCTGCGGGCGGACGCCCGGATCAATTGGCCAGCCTGACCGTGTACCTCACCGACATCGATGACTACCGGGCGCACGCCCGCGAAATCGGCGCGGTCTGGCGGCGACTGGTCGGGCGGGACTACCCGGCGATGGCCGGTATCGGCGTGGCCCGCCTCTGGGACGAGTCCGCGCTCGTCGAGGTGCAGGGCTTCGCGGTCATCTGAGCGACGCTTGCGGAGCGAACATGGCATCGAGCGACGCTTGCGGAGCGAACATGCGCGTTGATCACGACGCGGTCACTCTTTACCGGCCGAACGAGCGCAGCGAGGCTCGGACGCCAGCAGAAAGGACAATACTGAACGCATGGCGAGCGGATCGACGTCATGGACCTGAGTGCGTCGGCTCCGTCGGCTCACATCGACAGCTTCTGCCGCGATCACCTGCCCGCGGGCGACGACTGGCCGGAGCTGGTGTTCGACCTTCCGGAGCTGCACTACCCGAAGCGGCTGAACTGCGCGGTCGAACTGGTGGATGCCGTCGCGCACCGCCTCGGCCCGGACCGTCCCTGTTTGCTCTCCCCCACCGGCGAGCGCTGGACGTACGGCCAACTCGCGGCGCGGACCAACCAGATTGCACATGTCCTCGTCGCGGACCACGGCATCGTCGCAGGCAACCGGGTTCTGCTGCGCGGCCCGAACAACCCGTGGCTGGCCGCATGCCTGCTCGCCGTCATCAAGGCCGGCGCGGTTCCCGTCCCTACCATGCCCCTGTTGCGCTCCGGCGAACTTGTCACTGTCGCCGCGATCGCTCGTCTCGATCTCGCATTGTGCGACCACCGGTTTCTCGCCGACCTGCACGGCGCGGGAATCGCCGGGTTGCCGATCGTGGCGTTCGGCGGCTCGCAGCCGGACGATCTTGTCGCGGTCGCCGCGTCCAAGCCGACCGAGTTCGACTCGGTACAAACCGCGGCCGACGACGTGGCGTTGCTGGCGTTCACCTCGGGGACGACCGGACGTCCCAAGGCAAGCATGCACTTCCACCGCGATCTGCTCGCGATCGCCGACACCTTCTCGGCAAAGCTAGTGCGACCGACGCCTGACGACGTGTTCACCGGATCGCCGCCGCTCGCCTTCACGTTCGGACTCGGCGGACTGCTGATCTTCCCGCTACGCGCCGGCGCCGCGACGCTACTCGTCGAGAAAGCCATGCCCGCCGAGCTCGCCGACCTGATCGCCGAACACCGTGTGACGATCTGCTACACCGCCCCGACCGCGTACCGAGCCGTGCTCGCCGCGGGCAAGGCGGCGCAGCTGCGCACGCTGCGCCGCGC
>JALZAI010000294.1 GCA_030948475.1 Actinomycetota bacterium | reverse complement strand
CATCTGCTGTTGGCCGGCCGGCTCGACGGCCTGGCTAGCGTGCACATTTCGACTCCGGGCAAACGCTCCACCCGACGGGAGACGGCCATGAGACGCAGAACGCGGACCGCCGGCCTGGCACTCGGGGCGAGTGCAACGCTCGCCCTGTCACTGGCCGTGCCGGCCGTAGCGGCCCGTACCGCCCCGATCCGGCACGTTCTGCTGCTCAGCGCCGACGGGATGCACCAGTCCGACCTGCAGTGGTACGTCGATCACCACCCTGCCTCGGCGCTGGCTCGACTGGTCGCCCGGGGTGTCCAGTACACGAACGCGCAGACCCCCGTCCCTTCGGACTCGTTCCCCGGGATGGTGGCGCAGGTCACGGGAGGCAACCCGTCTTCGACCGGCGTGTTCTATGACGACAGCTACAACCGGCGGCTGCTGCCCGCCGGCACCGCGCGCTGTGCCGGCGTTACAGCCGGCACCGAAGTGGCATACACCGAAAGCGCCGACCGCGATCCCGCAGCGATCGACGCCGGTCAGGGACTGCCCGGCCTGCCTGACGGCGTGCTCGCCATGACGCCACACCCGGCCAGCCTGCTCAACCCGACAGTGCTCCCGGTCAGCCCCACGACCTGCCGCCCGGTTTACCCTCACCAGTACCTCAAGGTGAATACCGTCTTCGAGGTCGCGAAGGCCCATGGGTTGCGGACGGCCTGGGCGGACAAGCACCCGGCGTACGACATCCTCAACGGACCCTCCGGGCACGGGATCGACGACCTGTTCACGCCGGAGATCAACAGTGCGGCCCCCGCGGCCTACACCGACATCACCGGAGCACCGGGAGACTGGACCTCGAACAACTTCGCGACCCGGCAGTACGACCACTACAAGGTCCGGGGAGTCCTCAACGAGATCGACGGCCTCGACCACAGTGGTCGCCGGCGCGCCGGCGTGCCGGGCGTGTTCGGGATGAACTTCCAGACCATCTCCACCGCGGAAAAGCTGCCCAGCTCGGTCGATCCGTCGACGGGCAAGTTCTACGCCGGCGGCTACCTTGCCGACGACCGCACACCAGGCCCGCTGCTACGCAGTGCTTTGGATTGGCTCGACGGGCAAATCGGTCGGCTGACCGCGGAGATCGCCCGCCGCGGCCTCACCGCCAGCACGGCCATCATCTTCTCGGCCAAGCACGGCCAGTCGCCGACCCAGCCGGCGGACCTCACCAGGCTCGACGACGGGACGATTCTCGACGGGCTCAACGCCGCCTGGAAGTCCGCGGGTCACCCAGCCGACCTGGTGGCTTTCGCGGTCGACGACGACATCATGCTGCTCTGGCTGTCCGATCGATCCGCAGCGGCCACCTCATTCGCGACGGGCTACTTGCTGCAACATCCGGCGACCGGCACGACCTACAACCGGGCCGATCCCAACGCGGCCGGCCCGCCCCGGACGCTGCGTCATTCCGGTCTGCGCGCGCTGTACGCCGGAGCCCAGGCGGCGTCGTACTTCGGCGCCGGCCCGGCTGACCCGCGCCGCCCCGACGTCGTGGGTCTCGTGCAGCACGGCGTCGTGTACACCGGCGGCACCCGCAAGATCGCCGAGCATGGTGGCGCCGACCCGCAGGACCGCTCGGTGCCCCTGCTCGTCATCGCACCCGGCCTGCATCGTGGTCTGCGGGAGAACCGGACGGTCGAAACCACCGCCATCGCGCCGACGATCCTCGCCCTGCTTGGCCTGCACCCACGCGAGCTGGAGTCGGTCCGCATCGAGGGCACCCCCACCTTGCCGAGGCTGTAGCCGTCGTCACGGCGTTCGCGAAGGCCCGATCCCGATTCCCTCAGCCGGTGCGGTTACGCACGTCTCGTCGTCGAACTGGTGACCTCCGTCGCGGCAGAAGGCGCAGATGTGACCGCGATGGCACCTGATGAAGCGGTCGGTGTCAGTTTCCTGACTCTGGCAGCAGAAACAGCGTCGGGCAGGTGCGACGGGCTGGCTCACCGGCGCGGACCCCTCACTTGAGCGAGCGTTGTCATTCACCGATCGGAGGCACGGATCTCAGGTGCGCTGCGCGGCGGCCGAGCAGGCGCGCAGCCGCGCCTGGCGCGTCGACGTCGCGGAAGTTCGGCCACAGCCTGACGTCGATCTCGGGGAAGTCGTTGACCAGGGCAAGCACGTCCGGCTGGTACAGCGCCAGCAACTCGGCCCGCAGGTCCGCCGGCAACTCGACCTTCCCGGTCGGCGTGCCGTTGATCCGCTGATGCAGGGTCATGGGGGTGAAATCGGTGTTGCCCAAGCCGAGGAACTCATACGTGCGCGCCAGCTCCCGGCGTGCGTTGTTCTGGCACTGCTCGTACTGCAGCACGAGGATCTGCTCGCGCGGAAAGCTCCGGAGCAAGGCACTGAGCTGGAGGTGATACATCCCCCGGTACATCGCCTCGAGTGCCAGCGTCGGGCTTGGCCGCGCACCCTGATTCACCTCGTGGGTGATTCCCGAGCGATACCTGTCAACCGGGTCGCGCAGCAGCACCAGCAGCCGGCAGTCCGGCGCGGCCTCGCGCAGCTGCTGGTGCGTCCAGAAGTCCGGCAGGTAGCGCGGTGTCCACTCCCCCAGCCGGGCGCCGTCCGGTCGTGGAAAGTGAGCGTGATACCGAGCGACATCCGCACGGGTAAAGGCGCGGTCGTTAAACCGGCCGAAGAAGTGCAACTCCTTAGCTAGCGCGTCGCGGCGGAAGACCTGCGGATGCTCGGTGACCAGGCGGTACCACCACGACGTTCCGGCCTTCTGCACGCCGATACCAACGAAATCGGGCGGGCCGGTGCGCCACCCTGGCGGGCATGTCGGTGGCCGCCGCTCGGCGAAGCCCCGGGCCCGACGGACCACCGCACCGAGGCGGTCCGCAGCGGCGATCGTCACGCCACTCCCCCACTCCCTCGAACCTCCTACGTCCTGGATTCACGCTAGGACGACCAGGCGAACGCCAGGCAACCGTGGAATGGACGGGGCGGAACGAACGAGCGAACCCGCCACGCGGCTTCAGCCGCGCCTTCGACAGATCTAGCCGAGCGGCACCCATAACATGCAGCAGGCGGCGCGGGTGAGCGCCACGACCCCCCTTTTCACGCTGCGTGGACCATGGCCGCCGGGTCACCGGGTCGAGGTCGACGCCACAACCAAGATGATCCTTTTCCAGCGCTGTGCAGTGCACCGAGGACTACATCACCGGTCTCCGCGCGAACGGAGGGAGAACGAAGGCCCGACGCCCGTTGCGCCTCATCGTCTAAGGTCGGAGTCGACCGGGGACCTGCCGCGCTAATGAGGGGACTCCAACTGAGCGGAAGTCAGATCGAGATTGAGGCGAAGTATGACGCGCCAGGTTCCCTCCGGTTGCCGCCGTTCGGGCGGCTGCACGGCGTCGACCGGGTCGGTGACCCCGAGGCGATGGCGCTGGAGGCGACCTACTTCGACACACCGGCGTTCAAGCTGGCCGCGCACGGCGTCACGTTGCGGCGCCGGTCCGGCGGCGACGACCCGGGCTGGCACCTGAAAACGCCGCTTCCCCACGGTGCCCGTCGGGAAGTGCATCGCGCGTTGAACCGTTCCCGCCGGGCGGACCCACAGCCGCCGGTGGCCCTGCTCCGACTCGCCCGGGCATACCTGCGTGGCGACCAGGTCGCCCCAGTCGTCCGGTTGAAGACCGAGCGCACCCGGTACCGGATGTACGGCCCCGAGGGCGATCTGTTGGCCGACATCGCCGACGACCGGGTGATCGGGCAGTCCATGGGTGCCGAGGTGACCCTGACCGAGTGGCGCGAGATCGAGGTAGAACTGGTTGACGGCAACCGCAAACTGGTGGCAGCTGCGGATCGGCTGCTGCGCCGGGCAGGCGCCGTGCCGGCGACGACCACCTCCAAGCTTGCCAGGGCCCTGGACTACCGGCCGGCCCCGCCGACCGTCGGCCCGCCCGGCTCAGCCGGGGCAGCCGTCGTAGCGTACCTGCAGGAGCAGGTTACGGCGCTCCTCGCAGCGGACGGCGCGGTGCGGGAGGACGAGCCCGACTCCACGCACAGCATGAGGGTCGCCACCCGCCGGTTGCGTAGCGTGCTTACCACGTATCGCCCGCTTTTCGACCGGGCGGTCACCGAACCGATCCGGTCGGAACTTCAGTGGCTCGGCCGCCTGCTGGGCCAGGCCCGCGACGCAGAAGTCACCCGCGTGCACTTGCGCGTGGCCGTGGGCGACCTGCCCGCAGAACTGGTCCTGGGGCCCGTTCGCAGCAGGCTCGACAGCCACCTGACGTCGGCCAACCGTCAAGGGCGGGAGCGCGCTCTGGCCGAGCTCGAAGGAGAGCGCTATTTTCGACTACTCGACGCCATATCGGCACTGGTCGCCGCTCCCCCGCTGGCCCGCGACGCCGAACGGCCAGCCGCCGAAGTGATGCCGCGACGGGTGGCCCTGGACTGGAAGCGCCTCCGCCAGCGCTCCGATCGCGCTGCCGCCGCCACCGGCCCGGAGGAGCACGCCGTGGCCCTGCACGAGGTGCGTAAGGCCGCCAAGCGGGCACGCTACGGTGCGGAACTCGCCGTTCCAGTCGCCGGGCGCCCCGCCGCGCGGTTCGCCAAACAGATGAAACGGCTGCAGACCCGGCTCGGCACGCGGCAGGACACCGTCACGACCCGCGATGTGCTGCGAGCAATGGGGGCGCGCGCCTACCTGGCCGGGGAGAACGGGTTCACCTTCGGCCTGCTGCATGGGCTGGAACGCGGACGCGCCGAAGAGGCCGAGCGGCAATACCACGTCGCATGGCAGCGGGCCGCGCGCAAGAAATACCGGCGCTGGCTGGGCTGACCGCAGCGGCAGGACGGATCACCGTTCCCGCCTGCGCCCCCTTGGGCCCTCCTTCGCGGGCGGTCCAGGCGCTCGTGCGCGGCTATGCCGAGGAGCGGAAACCCGATAGCCACAGCGCGGAAGGCTCAATGAAGCAGACGGGAGCTCCAGCGTTACGACACGTGGTTGGGGGACTGGCAGACCCACGCCGAAGCATGCGCCGAGCCTTTACGGTTGGTCCAACAGGCCGATGTTGCTACCACCGGTTGAATACGCCCTGGCAACAACAAGCCGCACCGCAAAGACCGGGCCTGGGTGCAGGCGTGGAGTGCCGAGCAGATCGCGAACCGGATCAGGCTTGACTTCGCCGATGATGAATCAATGCGCATCAGCCACGAGGCGATCTACCAATCGCTCTACATCGAGGGCCGCGGTGCGCTGAAGCGGGAGCTGGTCTGGTGTCTTCGCACCGGGCGCGCACTACGCGCCCCGAGGGAGCGTTCTCGACTCAAGACATGGGCGCACGTCACACCGGAGACGCTGATCAGCGAACGCCCCGCCGAGGTCGAGGACCGCGCGGTTCCCGGACACTGGGAAGGCGATCTGCTGATCGGACTCGAACGCCCCGCGATCGGCACCGTCGTCGAGCGCAGTACGCGGTTCACGATGCTCGTCCACCTGCCCCGCGAAGGGGGCTACCAGCACAAGCACACGACCAAGAACGGACCGGCTTTGGCCGGCTACGGCGCCGTCACGATGAAGAACGCACTCGCCAACACGATGTCGACCCTGCCCGACCAGCTGGCCCGCTCGCTGACCTGGGACCGCGGCAAGGAGATGTCCGCCCACGCCCAGTTCAAAGTCGAAACCGGGATCCCGGTGTTCTTCGCCGACCCGCAATCACCTTGGCAGCGCGGCACGAACGAAAACACCAACGGCCTGCTTCGTCAGTACTTCCCCAAGGGCACCGACCTGGCGCGCTGGAACGCCGAGGAGATCGAGGCCATCGCTCACACGCTAAACACCAGACCCCGCAAGACGCTCGGCTGGAAGACACCGGCCGAGGCGTTCAACGAGCAATTACTGTTGCTCCGACAAGCCGGTGTTGCTTCCACCGGTTGAATCCGATCAATACACCTCGGTGGCGTTCACCGAGCACCTCGCGCTGGAAGGTATCAAGCCCTCGATCGGCACCGTCGGCGATGCGTTCGACAACGCGCTGATGCAGACGATCATCGGCCTGTTCAAGACCGAGTGCATCCGCACGACCGTCTTCCACGCCGGCGCGTGCAACGCTCTCGCCGACGTCGAATTCGCGGTCGCCGGGTGGGTCGACTGGTCACGATATGCAGGTGATCCGATGCCCGGTCGCCGCGACCGGGCGGGAGAGGTCGCCGCAGCGATCGGGGACCTGCCATGTCGTTCGACGCGTGTCTCATCCGCACCGCCCGCCCTGGTGGCGGTCACCTGATCCGGTTGGGTCATCCGCTGCTCGATGCTTACCTCGACATGGTCGCGGCTCGCTCTCGCCACAACAGCCTGCTGGCGACCGCGTTCGACCTGAAGGTCTTTTTCACGGTCATCGATAAGGACCCCGCGGACGTCGTGACCAGCGACGTGCTGACCTTTATCAAGGCCCAGCGCGAGCCCCGTCAGGGCGCGAAGGTCGTCCGGATCGAGGACGGCGAAGCGGGCCTCTCGGCCCGCACCATCAAGCGCCGACTCGCCTCGATCGCCGGCCTCTACGAGTACCTGATCATCCGTGGCGACGCGGGCGTGAGGCAGAACCCCGTCCCGCGCGGGCTTGCCGTTCGGCGACCCGGTCAACGCGCTGTCCGCGGCGTTCCCCTCATCCGCGCTCCCAGGACCCTGCCCCGGGTCATCGACCCGGCGGACGCCGATGCCTTCCTCGGTGCCCTGCGCACCCAACGGGACCGAGCGATGGTCGAAGCGATGCTTCTCGGCGGCCTACGCCGCTGCGAAGTTCTGGGCTTGCGCTTGGGTGACGTCCGGCCCGGCGAGCGACGGCTGTTCGTCGCGGACGGCAAGGGCGGACACCAGCGCATCGTCCCGGTGTCCGCACGCTTCTTCGCAAGCCTCGGCAGCTACCTGAACGCCGAGCGCCCCGAGCCCGCGGAAGACGATCACGTCTTCCTGGTGCTGAAGGGGCCACGACGAGGACAGCCGCTATCGGCAGCTGGGCTGGACGAGATCGTGTCCGGCGCCCGCAGCCGAGCCGGCATTACACACCTGACCTGCCATCAACTCAGGCATACGTGCTTCACCCGGCTTCGGGAGGCCGGCATGGCCCTGGAAGCGATCCAGGCCCAAGCCGGCCACCGCTCCATTGAGTCCACCCGCATCTATCTGCACCTGGCCAACGACTGGCTCGCGGGCGAGTACCGACGGGCCTGCGAGGCCATCGACGCCCAATCCATCGGCGGCCAGTGATGCCCGCGGCGATCGCGCTGACGCGATCGAGTAAGGATCTGCTTGCTGAGTACCTGCAGGCGATGCGCGGGCTGAACCGCAAGACCGGAGCGTCCAGGACACAGGCGGCACGAACCTTCTGCGCGAAGCTCGACCGGGCCGGCCGCTGGGAGCAGATGTCCCTGCCCGACCAGGCCGACGCCATCGGGAAGGCCCGCTCATTCGTGTCCTGGCTCCTTGTCACCGGCCGACTCACCATCGCAGCGGACCTGATGACCATCGTCGACCTGCGCTTGGGTGTCATCGCTCGCGGCTACCGACCCGACGTCCACGCCTGGTTCGTCACGGCCGGGGAGAAGCTGCACCTCACGGCAGAGGACATCGCGCTGCAGTGGAACGCGCTGATGAAGGCGAGCGCTGTCACCGGGATCAGCCCAGATCGCCTGAACGACAGGGACTTCGAGACCGCACGGAAGGCGATCATCGGCGCCTACATCAACCGCGGCATGCCCTGCTCGGGGCGCAACATGTCCGCGATCTTCACCCGGCTGCGGCTCACACTGTTCCACGCCGGGCAGCTCAACGCCCCCAAGAGAGCCGCCACGAAGCCGCCGGTATCAGTGTCGGGCTGGGCCGATGCGCCGGAACCGTTCGCTGACTCCGCTCGCCGCTACCTGGCCCAGGTCGAGCTGAGCCTGCGGCCCAACACCGTCAAGCACATCGACCAGGCGCTGCGGGAGTTCGGCACCTGGCTCGGGCAGAACCGGCCGGAGGTGCTCAGCTGCGCCGACCTGACCCGGAGTCACATCGAGGACTACAAGAGCTGGGTCGGTTCCCGCCCGGCCCGCTACACCGGCAAGCCTCTGAACCGCGTCAGCATCAAGAACCGGCTGATCAACCTGCACTGCTTCTTCGACCGCATCACCGAGTGGGGCTACCCCAACCCGCCGCAACGGCCGCTGATCTTCACCGGCGACCTGCCGATCATCGACAAGCCCCTGCCACGGTTCCTCGACGACGCCGCCGCCGCGAAGCTCATGCGGACCAGCCGAGCCGACCCCGACCCGCTCGCCCGGCTCATCGTCGAGCTACTCGCCCGCACCGGCATCCGCAAAGGCGAACTGCTCGCCCTCACCGTCGACGCCGTCGTCCAGATCGGCTCTGCCTACTGGCTCCGGATCCCGGTCGGCAAGCTTCACAACGACCGCTACATCCCGCTGCACCCACAGCTCAAGGACATGCTCGACGACTGGGTCAGCGAGCACCGGCCTACCGGGCTGCGTTCCGAACGTCTCCTGCTCGAAAACAACAAGCCCGTCAGCGCCCTCCGCGTGTCGTCCGCTCTCAGCCGACTCTCCCACGAGGCCGGCATCGGGCACGTCACACCGCACCAGCTGCGCCACACCCTCGCGACCCAAGCCATCAACCGCGGGATGAGCATCGACGCCATCGCCGCGCTGCTCGGCCACAAGACCCTCGCCATGACGATGATCTACGCGCGGATCGCCGACAAGACCGTCGCCGAGGAGTACTTCAACGTCACCGAGAAGGTCGAGGCCCTCTACGGACAACCCCAGCAACTGTCCCATGACGACGAAGGAAGCGAGATGCGCAAGCTCCGCGGCGAGATGCACCGGCGGATGCTCGGCAACGGCCACTGCGCCAGACCCGTCGAGACCGACTGCCATTTCGAATCCATCTGCGAAAGCTGCACGTTCTTCGTCACGACAATCGAGTTCCGCCCCACCCTGCAAGCCCAACGCGACGACGCCCAACACAAGGGCCAGATCGCCAGGCAGAAGATCTTCGACGGGCTACTCGAGCGCCTCGATCACGAGGCTTCGTGACTAGGTCGTTGACACGATCACCTGCATAAGTACGACCACCGCCGGCTGCACAGCACCCTCGGCATGGCCACGCGGGTCTATCTCGCTAACGGTGTTTCCGGCGGTTTCCATCAGTAGGTTTCGGCGGCCGGGAATCGGTCGGCGAAGGTGATCGCGAACGCGTTGAGCGCTGGCTTCCACCGCATAGTCCATCGTGCCCG
>JALZAI010000028.1 GCA_030948475.1 Actinomycetota bacterium | reverse complement strand
GGGTCATCGTCGCCTGCTTCGCCTCGCACGTGCACCGGGTGCAGCAGATGCTCGACGCTGCCGTGAAGGCGGGCCGTCAGGTGGCGCTCGTCGGGCGGTCGATGGTGCGCAACATGCAGATCGCGCGCGAACTCGGGCTGCTGCACGTTCCGGACGGGTTGCTGATCGACCTGAAGGTTGCCGAGGAGCTCCCATCCCGGCGCGTCCTGCTCGTCTCGACCGGATCGCAGGGTGAGCCGTTGTCGGCCCTGTCCCGGATGGCCAACCGCGACCACCAGACAGTGCGCATCGGCTCCGACGACACGATCCTGCTCGCGTCGTCGCTGATCCCGGGCAACGAAACCTCAGTCGGCCAGGTGATCAACGGGCTGTCCCGGCTCGGCGCGAGCGTGGTGCACAAGTCGGGCGCCCTCGTACATGTCTCCGGCCATGCGCCGGCCGGTGAGCTGCGCTACCTGATCAATGCAGTACGACCGCGCAACCACATGCCGGTGCACGGCGAGTGGCGCCACCTACGGGCGCACGCCGCGATCGCGCGCTCCACCGGCATACCGGACGAGCGGATCATGCTTGCCGAGGACGGCACTGTCGTCGATCTCGTTGCCGGAAAGGCGCAGATCGTGGGCCGGATTCCGGTCGGCTACGTGTACGTGGACGGGCTCGAGGTCGGCGACATCGGCGATTCGACGCTCAAGGACCGTCGTATCCTGGGCGAGGAGGGGTTTCTCTCGATCCTCGTCGCGATCGACCTGGAGGCGGGAAAGGTCGTCTACGGCCCGGAGATCACGGCGCGCGGGTTCAGCGACGACCCGGCCGCGCTGGACCCGCTGCGCGCCGAACTGATCGAGCTTGTCGAGAAGGCACTGGCGGACGGGACGCGCGATGCGGATGCGCTGGGGCACCTGGTCCGGCGCACCGTGGGGCGCTGGGTCGACCGCGAGTACCGGCGCCGTCCGATGCTGCTGCCCATGATCGTCGAGGTGTGAAGTCGGCTCCGTTGGGCTCAATGACCCAGACGACCACGAGAGCGCGTCAGCGGTGGTCGTCGCGGTCATCAAGCGAAACGCGAAGCCCGGCCACGCGGCACAATGGAGGGGTGACCACCAGCACCGCCCGACTGCGTCCGGGGACGATCTCCCCGCGGCGCGCAGTCCCGGCACAGATCGTTCGCCCGCACTATGTGGACGCGCCTCCCGGCACGCCGGCTGATCTCGATGACAGCATGGTGAAGGACGCGGGCACGATCGCCCGCATGCGCGTCGCCGGGCGCATCGCCGCCGACGCGTTGCAGGAGGTCGGTCGCCACGTCGCGCCGGGCGTCACGACCGACGAGCTGGACCGCGTCGGGCACGAGTTCATGATCGCGGCGGGCGCGTACCCGTCCACCCTCGGCTACAAGCGGTTCCCCAAGTCGCTGTGCACCTCGGTCAACGAGGTGATCTGCCACGGGATCCCGGACTCGCGCCCGCTTGAGGACGGCGACATCGTCAAGGTGGATGTCACCGCCTATCGCGACGGCGTCCACGGCGACACCTGCGCCACGTTCTACGCCGGGGACGTCCGCCCGGAGGTGCGCGACCTCGGCGAGCGCACCCGTGAGGCGATGCTGCGCGGCATCACCGCGATCCGCCCCGGCCGTCCGGTGAGCGTGATCGGACGCGTCATCGAGTCCTATGCAAAGCGGTTCGGCTACGGCGTGGTGCGTGACTACACCGGGCACGGCGTTGGGCCGTCCTTCCACACCAAACCGACGATCCTGCACCACGACGAGCCGCGGGCGAACACGATCATGGAGCCGGGTATGACGTTCACCGTCGAGCCGATGCTCACTCTCGGCGGCTACGACTGGTACGGGTGGGACGACGACTGGACGATCCTCACCAAAGACGGCTCGTGGGTCGCGCAGTGGGAGCACACGGTCATCGTCACAGATGCCGGCGCCGAATTGCTGACACTCGCCAGTACCTGATGAGCACCCCGCGCGACTTCGGCGAGATCAACCGCCAGACCATCGAGCAGTTCCGGACCAGCGGTGGGCATGGCGAACTCGGCCCGATTCACTTCGAGCGTCTCGTGCTGCTGACCACGACCGGACGGCGGACCGGGCTGCGACACACGGTGCCGCTCGGCCACGTGAAGGACGACGCCGGCAACCTGATCCTGTTCGCATCCAACATGGGCGCTTCGAGCGACCCGGACTGGTGCCGCAACATCGCGGCCGACCCGCACGTCCGCGTCGAGATAACTGGCGCGAGTTGGGACGCTACGGCCTGGATCGCCAGGGGCGCCGAGCGAGAGGCCGCATATCAACGCTGGATCACCGCAAACCCGCATGTCGCCGGCCACCAGGAACAGGCCGGCCGCCAGATCCCGATGGTGCTCGTCCCGCCCGCCTGAGCGACACGATCGGGTTCTCCTGCCAAATCTGCGGTTTTCGCTAGAGAGCCGGATACGGTCCGATAGTGGACCCGGTGCGCAATCCGTACGCTCCTGGCGCCGGTCAGCGCCCGCCCGAGCTGGCCGGACGCGACGGCGAGCTGCGCGGCTTCGACGTGGTGCTGGAACGGGTGTCCCGGTCCCGTGCGGAGCGCTCGATCGTGCTGACCGGGCTGCGCGGGGTCGGCAAGACCGTCCTGCTCAACGCCATGCGCTCGGCGGCCGTGCGGCGCGGTTGGGGGACCGGGAAGCTCGAGGCGCGCCCCGACCAGCCGCTGCGCCGGCCACTCGCTGCGGCCCTGCACCTCGCGATCCGCGAACTCGCCCAGCCCAACCGCACCGAGGCCGAACACGTCCTCGGCGTGCTGAAATCCTTCGCGCAGCGCGACGCCGGCAAGCTCCGCGACCGCTGGCAGCCGGGCATCGATGCACCGATCGTGTCCGGACGCGCGGACTCGGGCGACATCGAGATCGACCTGGTCGAACTGTTCACCGACGTCGCTGGCCTCGCCGGCGACTCCGGGCACGGCGTCGCGGTCTTCCTCGACGAAATGCAGGACCTGATCCCCGAGGACGTGTCGGCGCTGTGCGCCGCCTGCCACGAGCTGTCGCAGCAGGGCTTGCCGCTCGTCGTCGTCGGCGCCGGGTTGCCGCACCTGCCGGCCGTCCTGTCGGCGACCAAGTCCTACTCCGAGCGGCTGTTCCGCTACGCCCGCATCGACCGCCTCGACCGCGTGGCCGCCGACGCGGCCCTCCAGCGCCCGGCCCGCGACGAGGGCGCCGAGTTCGACGACGACGCGCTGGCCGCGATGTACGCCGCGACCGGCGGCTACCCCTACTTCGTCCAGGCATACGGCAAGACGGTCTGGGACGTCGCGCCGCGCTCGCCGATCACGGCGGTGGACGTCGCGGTGGCCGCGCCCGAGGCGGCCGCGGAGCTGGCGGTGGGATTCTTCGGATCGCGATACGAGCGGGCGACGCCGTCCGAGCGCGAGTACCTGTGCGCGATGGCCGACGTGATCGACACCGACACGCCCGACAGCGGTGTGCCGACGGCCGCGGTCGCTCAGGCACTCGAACGCGCGCCGCAGTCCCTTTCACCGGCCCGCGACGCGCTGTTGAAGAAGGGGCTGGTCTACTCCAGCCAGCGTGGACGGATCGCGTTCACCGTCCCGCACTTCGGCAAATACCTGCGGCAGCAGGAAGGGTGAATGGTCCTGCGGCAGCAGGAAGGGTGAATGGTCCTGCGGCAGCAGGAAGGGTGAATGGTCCTGCGGCAGCAG
>JALZAI010000263.1 GCA_030948475.1 Actinomycetota bacterium | reverse complement strand
CCGTAGAAGACGATCACGAGCCCAGCGAGGGGGTCGGCCCACCACCAGTCCAGCGTGGCGTTGAGCGCGAGGCCGGTCAGGATGGTGGCAGCGAGGTCGGCGTCGATCGGCGTCACGCGGGCTTCGGTCAACAGCACCGGTGGGTTCGCGTTCCCTCTGTCTCGCCGCGCGTCGCCAGCGATCACGGATCGGCTTGATCGTCTGACTGTGAGCGCTCGCGAAGCGGAAGGGCCATCCACAGCACGATGAGCAGAGCGGCGGAGAGGATTGGGGCGACGATCACTACGGCCCCGCCGAACAGCACGTCGCTGATTAGCACCATCACACTGACCATTGCAACCGCAAGCACTGCTAAGTGCTGCTTGTCGTAAGTTCATTCCGGGTCAGGCGGCGAGTGCGAGTCGGGCTGCTTGTCGGTCGGCGAGCCGCGTGAGCCAGTCGTTGAGGTCGTTGCGGGTGAACTTCCATCCGAACGGTTCGGCGATCTGGTTGTAGAGGTGCTCGAATTCGTGCAGCCGGCGTGCGACGGTGGCGAGCGAGTCGAAGTCGTTGGGGGCCAGCACCTTGCGTTGGACGATCGAGAAGTAGATCTCGATCTGGTTGACCCAGCTCGCGTGGACGGGCGTGTGGACGAGGATCAGGTTCGCCCAGCGGCCCTGGAGCCGGCGAACGGATGCCTGCCCGCGGTGTGAGGATCCGTTATCGACGATCCAGAACACGCGGCGGGCCGAGGCATAGGGCTCGGTGGTCATCACCTGGGAGACGAGCCGGTCAAACGGCGCGATCCCGCTCTTGCGTTCGGTGCGACCGAACACCCGGCCACGGCGGACATCCCAAGCGGCGAGGTAGGTCAGTGCCCCGTTGCGCTGATAGGTGTGCTCGACGCGCTGACCGCGTCCGACGCCCGGCGCAGGCGGGAGCGTTTCGCAGATTCGCTGTCGCGCTTGGATCGAGGGCTTCTCGTCTGCCGAAATGATCAGGTCGCCCGGCTCAAGCAGCTTCCCGTCCCAGCGTCCCTGGTAAAGATCAAGAATCCGGCCGGCCTTCTCGGCGAAATCAGGATCCGTCGGGAAGATCCACGAGCGGTACCGCCACGGCCGGATCGCGTCCTCCCGCAGCCAGCGCACGATCGTCGACTGCGACGCATCGCAGATACCGCGCTCTACGACGAGGCCGTGAACGTCAGCCGTTGAACGGCGCGAGAGTGGAGCGCCCTCGCTCGGCGGCTCGCACGCGACCGCCTTGACCTCGGCGATCTGCTGAGGGGGGAAAGCGGCGCGGGCGACCTGACCGCGCTTCATCCGCCAGACCCTCGAGGCGACGCTCGTGAAACCGTCGTCGCCACCGACCCACTGCCTTGGTGCTCATCCCCAGCCGCTCGCCGATCTCCGCGTTACTGCACCCCTTCGCGGCCAGCAGCACCAGCTTGGCGCGCAACACCTCACGATGCGGCCGCGTGTAGCACGCAGCGCGATGCGCAAGCTCCTTGCGCTCGCCGTCCTCCAACACAATCTCCTGAGCGTCCGGACCCGGCATCGCCGACCAGATTCGCCGCCATTGTTATGACTCCTTCAAACCCAGACGGGATTTACGATCACGAGCACTAAGCCTGCGATCACGCAGCGGTTGGCGAACTTGAGGATGTGCTGCTTGTCGTGGCGGCGGAAGTTCAGCCGGTGATAGGCCGACGGGGCGATCAGCAGCGCGGTTGAGACCAGTGCAGCTGACAGCGTGAAGAAGTACGCGTTGCGTTGAAAGCTGGTGGCTTGATGGAAGCGCTGCTGAAACGGAACGGCGAGCAGGAACGCGAACAGCACCTGCACCCCGGGGAGAGCGACGCGCAGCTCGTTGAGCAGCTCAATGAGTTCGCGGTTAGCCCGCGCCTTCGGGGTCTCCTCGGCCATGGGCGGGGTTTGAGCTTGATGTTATGGGGTGGTTGGGCTTTTCACGCGGTTCGGGCTCGTCTACCTGCTGGGCCGGCCCGGTGGGCGTGGTCGGGTGTGGGGAGCCTGGTTCTCTAGGTAGGCGTCGGC
>JALZAI010000027.1 GCA_030948475.1 Actinomycetota bacterium | reverse complement strand
TCGAGTTCGAGGCGATGGCGATGGCGCCGATCCCCACCCCGGAGATCCTTTGGCGGAAGCCGCCCGTGCTCGCGCTCGCCGCCCTCCCAGGGACGGCACTCGGCCGCCTCGGCCAGCCGTCTACCGCGTCGTCGGCGGCGTGGACGGCGGCGGGTGCCGCCGTCCGGGCGCTGCACGACGCGCCCCTGCCGCCATGGCCCGGTCGGAACGTCGACGAGCTCGCATCGCACCTCGCCGGCGAGTGTGAGTGGCTCGTCGCCAACGACGTGCTTCCCGCCGACCTGGTCACACGCAACCGCCGGCTCGCCGAGACTGCACTCCGGCCGTGGACACCGGTGTTCATCCACGGCGACCTGCAGGTCGACCACGTCTTAGTCGCCGGTGACGAGGTCACCGGCGTCATCGACTGGTCCGAGGGGGCCCCGGGCGATGCCCTATTCGACCTCGCCACCCTCGCGCTCGGACACCCGGAGCACCTTGGCGACGTCATCGCCGGCTACGGCACCGACGTCGACCGCGAACTCATCGCCGCGTGGTGGTCGTTGCGATGCCTGAGTAACGTCCGCTGGCTCGTCGAGCACGGCTTCGGCGCGCCCGAGGAGTATCCCGAGGTCGCGGTGCTGCGATCCCGGCTCTGAGGCTGCACGAGCCCGACGGCACGAGTGCTGTCCTGCCGGACCGCACAGCGGCGCCACCGGATCAGCGGCGAAGCGGCCATGCCGTACGTCTGCCGCGGTGAGGTCGGCTCGATACCCGTCGATCTCGCGTACTGCGCTCGATGGGACCCCGGGCGCGCATAGGAGACGGTCGGTGCGATCAGATACGCCGGGGCCGAGGTTGTTGAGCCCCACACCGCTTAGGTACGAGGTCGAACCTGCGCCCTGCGTCGAACAGGCTGGCGCAGAAACGAGCGACAACGTCGCGGCCCTCGTATTCGAAGGGCATCGGCGGCATCGAGACGAAGACGTCATTGGTCAGGATGGCGACCAGCGCGGTGAGATCTGGTGGTCGAGCGGCGCCAAGTTTCCCGCGTTGGCGGTGTCTTCATCATGACAAAACCCAAACCACCGAAGGAGAACCACGATGGCAAGGATCGTGATCAGCGCGAACATCTCGCTGGACGGCGTAGTCCAGGACCCGACCGGAGACGAGGGCTTCAGACACGGCGGCTGGTTCAATCAGGTTGGCGACACCGACCGTGAGGAGTGGGCGAAGGTCGAGCTCGCGGAGGCGCTGGCTGCCGAGGCGCTGCTGCTGGGTCGGCGCAGCGACGAGTTCTTCGGAACGCGATGGACAACACGCACCGGCGAGTTCGCGGACCGGCTGAACAGCATCCCCAAGTATGTGATCTCTTCGACCCTCGAAACGCCCGTGTGGAGCAATTCGACCGTTCTCACCGGCGACGTGGTGGACCAGATCTCGACGTTGAAGCAGCAACTCAACGGCGACATCGTTGTCTACGGCAGCCGCCAGCTAGTGCACACCCTCATGGAGCACGACCTGGTCGACGAGCTGCGGCTGATGATCTATCCGGTCGTGCTCGGCGCCGGCGAGCGCCTCTTCGGCGAGACCAGCGACAAGAAGCCCCTTCGCCTGCTCAACACCCGCACCGTCGGACAGCCCCTCGTCTACCTCAGCTACGAGATCGTCCAAGCCGCCTGACCGAGGATTCAGTGGGACGAGGCTGACCCATGCACCGCTAGCAATGCCGACCCTGGCCGTCGACCGGTATCCCTACACAGTCGATCTTCGCAGTGCCCGCAAGCGGTGCCGTCGCGGAACGGCTGGTAGCTGTGCCACATGGGAACCGCCTGCGGTGACGATCCGGGCTCGGGCGGTCGCGGCGTCCTGATCGCGATTTTCGCAAGTGGATCCGCTTACCGAACGTCCGAGCATTCCGACGAGCGCATGAGGGCTCAGCCGGATCGCGCAGCGGCGGTGTCGCTGATCCGTGCAGCAGACCCGTCGGCGCCAGCGGCCTATCAGACGACTTCCGTCAGGGCGCCGGTGGCCACGTCGAAGACGAACCCACGAACGCTGTCTTTGACCGGGACGAACGGGTTGGACGTGATTCGTGCGATCGACTGGCGCACATCTATCTCAAGGTCCGTGAAGGCTTCGGCCGACCATGTGGGCCTGATGCCGGTGTCGTCCTGAATGGACTTCTTGAAGTCGTCGTCGGTGAAGGTCAACATGCCGCAGTCGGTGTGGTGGATGAGGATGACCTCTCGCGTCCCGAGCAGCCGCTGGCTGATGGCCAACGAGCGGATTTCGTCGTCGGTGACCACCCCGCCGGCGTTGCGTATGACGTGGGCGTCGCCCTCGTGCAGGCCGAGGATGCCGTAGACGTTGAGGCGAGCATCCATGCACGCGATGACCGCGACGTGCTTGGCTGGCGGCAGCGGCAATGGTCCGCTGAACGAGGCGGCGTATTCGGCGTTGTTGGCAAGCAGCTCATCGGTGACGGTCATGCCGTGACTCCCTCTTCGGGTAGGCGGGTTTCTTTCCAGTGTCGCCGGTTGCCGAAGCGCGTCCGGCGTCGGGTTGCGGTTGCGGTCGGTCGTCAACGCCGGCTGAACGGTGACACGGGTCGTTCCTGCCGTTGTCCGTCCACGACGATGTCGAGGAACTCGTTGTAGAACCCGTATCCGCCCTTGATCTGCGGGATGAAGGCAGGGGATTGTCGTACCGCACGCGGATCCCCGACCGGCATGACAATGGGGACCTACCAGAATGTGTTGTCAGGCAACATCATCCTCGGCTTTGCAGTCCGGCGCCGTATCGTCAGCCGCCGCCTCCGCTGAGCGAGCCGATCGCCCGGGCGATGACTAGCAACGACGTGAGCAGGGCAGCCGATGCCTCGATGCCCATCAGCGACTTGGCGCGGCTCGTTAGCGGCATGGTGTCGGTCGGGCTGAACGCACTCGAGTTGGTCAGCGACAGGTACAGGTAGTCGATGAACGTCGGGATCCATCCGGACGTGTCGCTTGATGACGCTGCGACCTCGACGACGGCGTCGGAATTCTCGTCCTGAGAGAAGCGCCAGTCGGCCGGCTGCATCCGGTCGCGGCGCAGCGTGTGCCGTGGGACCGGCCCGCCGCGATCGAGTTCCCAGTAGAGCAGCCCGAAGCCGATCACGTTGGTGAGCCACACCTGCATGCCGCCGACGAGCAGCGACGTGCCCGAAGTGCTCGTCTTGTTTAGCGTGGTGATCAGCAGGGCGAGCGCGAGCAGGTTCGCGACGATCATGACACCCGCGAGCGCGATCGACAAGGTTCGGGACCAGCGCGTCTGCCGCACGATGCGCCGCGGGTTGGTGATGACGAGGGCGATCAGCAGCGCGAGTTCGATGCCTGGGATGATCAGCCGCGGCCCCACGAGCAGGACGCCCGGCAGCAGTGCGTAGATCACGGCAGCCACGACGACGGCGATCGCGGGCGGGATCCGGTTCTCCCCGCCGGCCGTACGACGGCGACGCAGTTCCTGCTTGTAGTCCTCGGTCCGCGGCATGGCGTCAGTGTTTCCGAGCCGGCCTGTGACGACAGGGAGGCTCGGTCATAACCCGCGCGATCGACGTAGCCGCGGTGGGCGGCCGTCGGGATGGCGAGCGCGGGTAGAGCGGCGCGACCCAGGTGCGTGTGGCGCGTGACATCGGCGGCAGAGCGTAGGGCCGCAGCGGGCTGGGCGGCCGCTCGCGCCGCCGCCCGGCGTCGTGCCAGGCCTGCAACTCGACGCCGCCACCTTGGCGTGGAACGTGATCGGCATCCTCATCCTCACGATCGCGGCCCTGCGCGCGCACTCGGTCGCGCTGGCCGGGTTCGGGATGGACTCATTCATCGAGATCGGTGGCAGCACGGTCGAGCTCTGGGAACTGTCCGGCACGGGGCAAGACCGTCAACGCCGCGCGCTGCGGCTGATCGCCGCTGCATTCGCCGCCCTCGCCGCCTATCTCACTGTCCAGACGGTCGTCGTGTTCGTCACCGGCTACCACCCGCAGCACAGCCCGCTCGGCATCGCCTGGACCGCGATCACCGCCCCAGCGATGTTTGCTCTCTCGCCGCCGGGAACAAACGCACCGGATACCCGATGGGCAATCCCGTATTGATCAGCGAAGGCCGCGTCACCGTAACCAACGGCCTGTTGGCCTGCGCCGTCCTGCGCGGCCTCGTCGTCAACGCCGCGCTCGGCTGGTGGTGGGCCGACCCCGCCGCCGGGATCGTCATCACCTACTACGCGGTTATCGAAGCACGCAGCATCAACGCCGAGCACCCGTAACCGCCACCTTCGAGAGGGACGCGAACACCCGTCCCGATCGGGGAACCTCACGCGGGCCGAAACCGAAGCTTCAAGCCGCTCCGCGTCGGGTGATCTTGCTCGTCTCGTTTGACGCACCCTTCCGGACGTCTGCCCGGATGGGATCGACGACTGGACGTCGATGCGCGCCCCAACCAAGAGTCGCGTGATGAATCCGCCCGAAGCGGGCCCGGTTGTGGGTCGGCCGTAGCCGGCGCTGACCGTTTCACGATCGTCGAACTGGGTGCGCCATCCGTGCCGCTGTAGCCAGCCGGACGTGTCCGCCGGTCCGCCCTTCCACAGCGTGGTGTGCCGCTGCATCGCCGGGATCTGCTGAGCCTGGGCACGCATCTGGCCGCTGCCCGAGCTGTCCGACCTCGAGCGCCAGCCGGCTGCCCGCAGCAGACAGCTCACCGAGCCTGGCGAGCAACTCTTCGGCCTCCTCCGCAGCCAGGTAAATGAGCAAACCCTCGGCCAGCAGGCGGTCGGCTCGCCGGTAACCCACCCGGTCTGTCTGAGCGCCGTGGTCCTAGCGGCTACGGGGAGGTCCCGCTTGGGTGGTTTGCGGATGTGCTGGTTTCGGTGGGCAGTCCGGCTTCGACCCAGTCCTGGATGCCGTCGGCGTACTTGCGGACGTTGGTGTAGCCGAG
>JALZAI010000026.1 GCA_030948475.1 Actinomycetota bacterium | reverse complement strand
ATCCACGGCCGATCGGCCACCGCCGCGAGCTCGTCGAACTCCGGCCATCCGAACGGCACCGCGACCCGAAACGGGTCGTCGGCCAGCGCCTCGTAGTGCAGCCCTCGCGGCACCGTTCGCCGGCGGTGCGCGTCGTCCTCGATCAGGGCGAGATCGATGCGGCCGGCCAGCAGGTCAGCGGCCGCGCTGGTGTCGTCGAGCTGCAACACTCGCGGACGCAACGCCGGATGCGTGCGCGCAAGATCGACAAGCGCCGTGCCCGCGAAGCCGCGCAGCACGGTGAAGAACGCCGCGACCGTGACCGGGCCGGTGACGGAGTCCGCGAGTGCCCCGAGTTCCGCCTCGGCCTCGTCGAGCAGCTGCACCAGGTCGTTCGCGTGCGCCACGAGGCGGCGGCCCGCCATGGTGAACTCGACGGAGCGCTGACCACCACGGCGCGAGCGGTCGATGAGGACGAACCCGGTCTCGCGCTCCAGCATCGCCAGTTGTTGCGATACGGCGGACGGCGAGACGTGCAGCGCAGCAGCAGCACCGACGACGCCGCTGTACCGATCGACGGCACGCAGGACGACCAGGCGGCGGGGATCGATGTTCATCAAGCACAGCTTCAACCCAACGCAATCAGAATGCAATTTTCTCATGACTGCACAGACGATGTCGGACCCGGGTGATTGGCTTCGCACGTGACACTCACGTTGCAGGGTTTGCGGACAGTGATCTACCCGGCACCTGATTTGGACGCGGCGAAAGCATGGTGGACCGCGACCTTGGGCGTCGGGCCGTACTTCGATCAACCGTTTTATGTCGGGTACTCGGTGGCGGGCTACGAGCTCGGGCTGCTGCCCGATGCCGATCCGGCCGACGGTGCCTTGGTGTACTGGGGAGTCGATGACGTCGCCGACGCGGTGCGGGCGGCGGTCGCCAGCGGAGCCACCGAGCACACTGCGGCGACCGAGGTCGGCGAGGGCATCGTCACTGCCGCCGTGCGCACCCCGCAGGGTGCGGTGCTCGGCCTCATCTTCAACCCGCACTTCCAGCCGCCGTGACCGGAACGTGCTCGCTGCGCCGCGTAACCTGCCGGTAACCGCACCTCGCCAGACTGGAGATTCGTGGACCGCCAACAGGAGTTCGTGCTCCGCACCCTCGAAGAGCGCCAGATCCGTTTCGTGCGGCTCTGGTTCACCGACGTCCTCGGCACGCTGAAGTCGGTGGCCATCGCACCCGCCGAGCTCGACGGCGCGTTCGAGGAGGGGATCGGCTTCGACGGCTCGGCCATCGAGGGTTTCGCCCGCGCCAGCGAGAGCGACATGCTGGCCCGGCCGGACCCATCGACATTCCAGATCCTGCCCGAGGCCGGCGACGGCGCCTTTGACTCGGCGCGCATGTTCTGCGACATCCAGATGCCCGACGGTTCGCCGTCCTGGGCGGACCCGCGCTACGTCCTACGCCGTGCGCTGTCGAAGGCGGCGGAAAGCGGGTTCACGTTCTACACCCATCCGGAGATCGAGTTCTTCCTGCTGAAGAACCGTCCGAGCGACGGCAGCGAGCCCGAGCCGATCGACACCGGCGGCTACTTCGACATGACCAGCCACGACGTCGCGCACGACTTCCGCCGAGCGGCGGTCGGGGCGCTCGAGGGCCTCGGAATCTCCGTCGAGTTCAGCCATCACGAGGTCGCGCCGGGCCAGCAGGAGATCGACCTGCGTTACGCCGACGCGCTCTCGATGGCCGACAACATCATGACCTTCCGGCATGTCATCAAGGAGGTCGCGATCGCCGAGGGTGCGCACGCGACGTTCATGCCCAAGCCGTTCCGGCACCGTCCGGGCAGCGGCATGCACACTCACCTGTCGCTGTTCGAAGGCGACCGCAACGCCTTCCACGACCCGTCCGACGAGCTGAACCTGTCCAAGACGGCACGGGCCTTCATCGCCGGCCTGCTCAGGCACGCCCGCGAGATCACAGCGGTCACCAACCAGTGGGTGAACTCGTACAAGCGGCTGTTCGGATTCGCGGCCCGCGGCGAGTTGGTCGAGGCGCCCACCTACGTGTGCTGGGGGCACGCCAACCGCTCGGCGCTGGTGCGCGTGCCGATGTACAAGCCCGGCAAGGCGAACTCGACCCGGGTCGAGCTGCGCTCGCCGGACTCGGCCTGCAACCCCTATCTCGCCTTCGCGGTGATGCTCGCGGCGGGTATGCGGGGCATCGAGCAGGACTACGAGTTGCCGCCGGGCGCCGAGGACGACGTCTGGTCGATGTCGGACACCGAGCGGCGCGCCCTCGGCTTCGATGAGCTGCCGCACAACCTGGCCGACGCGCTGCGGGTGATGGAGTCGAGCGAGCTGGTCGCCGAGACGCTGGGCGAGCACGTGTTCGACTTCTTTCTGCGCAACAAGCGCGAGGAGTGGGTGGAGTATCGCGCCGAGGTCAGCCCCTTCGAGCTTCGGCGGTACCTGCCCGCGCTCTAGGGTGGACGGGTGTCGTCCGCTCCAGTTCTCGTCGTGCAGCTGGACGCCTCCGATCCCGTCGGGCGGCTCGGCGATTGGCTGACCAGCGCCGGTCTGCAGCTCGACGTCCGCGACACGTCCGCCGGTGTTGAGCTGCCGACGAACCTGCAGCAGCATCGCGGGCTGGTCGTGCTGGGCGGCAGTATGGGTGCGGGGGACGACAAGGTCGCCCCCGTCCTGGCCGATGTGCGGGCGTTGCTGCGCGAGGCGATAACCGCTGAAGTGCCGACGCTCGGCGTGTGCCTCGGCCACCAGCTGCTCGCGGTCGCCAACGGCGGGCGAGCGGGGCCCAACCCGGACGGTCCGGAGATCGGCGCAAGCTTGATCGCCAAGCGCGCGGCGGCGTCGACCGATCCGCTCTTCGCCACACTGCCGATCACTCCTGACGTGCTCCAGTGGCACTACGACGCCGTGACCACACTGCCACCCGGCGCGATTCAGCTGGCCGGCTCGCCGATCTGTGAGCAGCAGGCGTTCCGGCTGGGACGGATGGCCTGGGGCATCCAGTTCCACATCGAGACCACGCCCGACATGGTCCGGCTGTGGGCAGCCGAGCACGAGGCGAGCGAGCACGACGACTACGACATGGACGAAGTCGTGGCCCGCACGCTCGGCGTGCACAATGACATCCAGGAGGTCTGGGCACCGTTCGCCGTCGCCTTCGCCGGTGTGGTCCGCGATCCGGGGACGGTCGCCGCGGCTCGCGGCGTCCGCACCTCGACCGCCGCGCCGATCACGGACCCGGCCGCGATCCGCGCGGCGCTCGCAGCCGAGGCTGACGCCGCTCGCACCATTCTGCCGATGCCCCAGCTGCGCCCGCCCGGGCATGGCTGAGCCGAGCGAGGACGCCGCCACCCGACGCAGCGCGGCGCGGCTGGCCCGGCTGGGCTTCGCCGACGGCGAGCGAGCGGCAGGCATGCTGCACGCCGAGCCGCTGCGCTGGTGGGACGTGGCCGAAGCCGCGCCCGTCGATAGCGCGGCTGCCGCGGTGATCTCAGCGCTCGGCCGAACGGCCGACCCGGACGCTGCCCTGGCCACCCTGGCCAGGCTGGTGGCGAGCAGCGAACAGCTGCGCTCAGAGCTTGGCACGCGCCGGGAGCTGCGCGGGCGGCTGCTGCCGCTGCTGGCGGTGTCGTCCGCACTCGCCGACGCGCTGCTCGCGAGTCCCGGCGACTGGCAGGTGCTGCTCGGCCGCTGGGACTGCGCCGGCATCGCCTCCCGATTGGCTCAGTCAGTCGGCGCGGATGCCGCCGACCCGGTGACCGGAACCGCCGGCACCCGCGCCCGCGTGCCGCGTCCGGACGCCGTGGCCGCGTTGCGCGCTGCGTACCGCCGCGAGCTCGTCGCGATCGCGGGACGCGACCTGGCCGGGGACCTCGAGCTGCGGCAGGTGACCGAAGCGCTGGCCGACCTGGCCGGGCACACCCTGCAGGCGGCTTTGGCGGTTGCGGCGGCGGGGCTGCCCGAGGGGGCCGCCGCCTGCCGGTTGGCGATCATCGCGATGGGCAAGACCGGGGGGCGCGAGCTGAACTACGTCTCTGACGTCGACGTCGTCTTCGTCGGCGAGCCAGGCGGCACGAACGGGGATACCGACCAAGCGCTGGCCACGGCAGCCAAGCTGGCGGGCGCGACGATGCGGCTGTGTCGCGAGGTCGCCTGGGAGGTCGACGCGGCACTGCGTCCCGAAGGCAAGGCCGGCCCGTTGGTGCGCACCCTGGCCAGCCATGAGGCGTACTACCGGCGCTGGGCGAGCACGTGGGAGTTCCAGGCGCTGCTCAAGGCCCGTCCGGTGGCCGGTGATCCGGCCCTGGGCGCGGGTTACCTCGAAGCCGTCGCGCCGCTCGTGTGGACAGCCGCCGAACGTCCGAACTTCGTAGCCGAGGTACGGGCGATGCGCCGCCGTGTGCTCGAGCACATTCCCGCGTCAGTCGCCAACCGGGAGATCAAGCTGGGCCGCGGCGGTCTGCGCGACGTGGAGTTCGCCGTGCAACTACTTCAGCTCGTCCATGGCCGCGGCGACGAGTCCCTGCGGGTCGCCGCTACCCTGTCTGCCCTCGATGCGCTGCGTGACGGCGGTTACGTCGGGCGCGACGACGCGGTCAGCCTGAGCGACGCGTACACGTTCCTGCGCGCGACCGAGCATCGGCTGCAGCTGCGCAGGCTGCGCCGGACGCACGTCGTTCCGGACGAGCCGGCGGTGCAGTCCTGGCTGGCGCTCGCGCTGGGGTTCCGGCCGGACGCACGCGGCGACGCCCGCGCGGTGTGGCAGTCGGAGTGGGCGCTGCACGCTCGCGAGGTAAGGCGGCTGCACGAGAAGCTCTTCTTCCGCCCGCTGCTCGAGGCGGTGGCCCGCGTCCCGTCCGAGGGGCTGCGGCTCACTCCGGACGAGGCCGGACGACGCCTCGGCGCGCTCGGCTTCGCCGACCCGACGCGCGCCCTGCAGCACATCGAATCGCTCACGGCGGGGTTGTCACGCCGGGCCGTCCTACAGCGGGCGCTGCTGCCAGTGCTGCTGTCGGAGTTCGCCGACGCGGCCGAACCGGACGCCGGGTTGCTCGCGTACCGGCAGGTGTCCGACCAGCTCGGCGCGACCTCGTGGTATCTGCGACTGCTACGCGATGAGGGGGCCGTCGCGCAGCGGCTGGCGTTCCTGCTCGGCACCAGCAGGTACGTGGCGCGCATGCTCGGCCGTGCTCCGGAGGCGCTGCGGATGCTCGCCGACGACGGCGAACTCGCCCCGCGCGACAGCGCCGAGATGCTGGCCACCATGCGGGAGTCGGCGTCCCGCCAGGACGACCCCGCGGCTGCCGTCGCGGTAGTGCGCGGCGTGCGCCGGCACGAACTGCTGCGCACCGCCTTCGCGGACCTGCTCGGGTTCGCCGACGTCGAGCGGGTGTGTGCGGCGATCAGCGCCACCACTGAGGCGACGCTCGACGTGGCCCTGCACGTCGCGCTGCAGGCGGCCTCGGCCGAGCTGCCGCTGCGGTTCGCGGTCATCGCGATGGGCCGTCTGGGCGGGGCGGAGACCGGGTACGGCTCGGACGCAGATGTCATGTTCGTCTTCGAACCTGCTGGGGATGCGGGCGACGCAGATCTCGCCAAGCTCGCCCAGGACGTCGCCCGGCGCCTGCGGGCACTGCTGTCCGCCCCGTCCGCGACCGACCCGCCGCTGGGCGTGGACGCAGACCTGCGCCCCGAGGGGCGCAACGGCCCGCTGGTGCGCTCGCTGGCCTCCTACGCGCAGTACTACCAGCGCTGGTCCTCGCCGTGGGAAGCGCAGGCGCTGCTGCGGGCCCGTTTCGCTGCGGGGGATGCCGATCTCGGCGCGCGCTTCGTGGCGCTCATCGACCCGATCCGGTACCCGGCGACAGGGCTGAGCGCGTCCGATCTCGTCGAGATCCGCCGGTTGAAGGGGCGTATCGACGCGGAGCGGTTGCCGCGCGGCGCGGATCCGTTCACGCATACCAAGCTCGGACGCGGCGGGCTGGCCGACATCGAGTGGACGATCCAGCTGCTGCAACTTCGCCACGGCGCCGAGGTCGCCGGGCTGCGCACGACCCGCACCCTGGACGCCCTGGGCGCCGCCGTCGAGGCCGACCTGCTCGCACCTGAGCAGGGCGACGTCCTCGCCGCGGCCTGGCGCATCGCCACCCGAGCACGCAACGCGATCATGCTGGCCCGCGACAAGGCCGATGACCAGATCCCTCGGACCGGCGCGCCCCTGGTCGCGGTCGGACGCGCGCTCGGCTACCCGGCGGGTTTCGATCCTGGCCGGGTTCTGGACGACTACCGGCGCGCGACACGGCGGGCGCGGCGGGTGGTGGAGGACGTGTTCTACCGACCGGCGGACTGAGCAGCGCTCAGCGGGATGAATTCAGTGGGAGAGGGCGAGGCGGGACCGCCGGGGTAGCGGCGGGTCCGGCATCCCGAAGTCCGGCGCGTCGAACGGCGGCGTGTATGTGCCGTGGCCGGACAGCATGGCCTGGATGCCGAAGGCGAGCGCGACGACAAGCACGGCGGCACCCGCGTCGATGATGTAGTGGTTCGCCGTCGCGACGATTGCGACGAGCGTGCCGACCGGGAACAGCAGGCCGAGGGCCCGGATCCATACCGGACGCGCGCACATGAACACCGAAATCCCGGCCCACAACGCCCAGCCGATGTGCAGGCTCGGCATTGCGGCGAACTGGTTGGAGTGCGCCGCAATCTCCGGGTCGGCCAGGGAGCCCCAGGTGTGGAAGTTCACCACGGTGTCGATGTAGCCGGCCCCGGGCAGAAGTCGAGGTGGCGCGACCGGGTACAGCGCGAACCCGGCCAGCGAGACGAGTGTCGTGCTGAACAGCACGGTGCGCGCGCCGCGATAGACGTGCGGCCGCTTGACAAATAGCCACAGCAGCACTCCTCCCGTCACCAGGAAGTGCAGCGTGGCGTAGTAGTAGTCGAGGATCTGGGCGACCCATTCGTGGGCGGCCACCCAGTGATTGATCGACAGCTCGAAGTCCAGCCGGGCGATCTCCTGGATGTGCTGGATGCTGAACCCGTGCCGTAACGCGATCGACTGCTGCTCGGGAATGGCGTTACGTCCCAGACTGTAGATCCAGTAACCGAGCGCGACGAGCGCTAGCTCTTGCCACCACACCGGCCGACGCCAGCGCAGCAGCCGGTGCGGAAGCAGCCCGGTAAAACCCCGTGGCCGCTCGTCGGCGCGCGAGGTCGTGCGCCGCGGCTCGGCATGGGTGGCGACCATTTTGCCATCATTCCAGAGCCGAGCCCCCGAACGGCAGAGATTTGCGGCGTGTGCTCAGCCACGCTCCGATCAGGCCAGGGCGTTGGCCGGACGAGATCTGCGCAGCGGCTTGCCGATCTGGTGCAGGTGCCGCAGCACGCTCGCGTACGAGCCGATCAGGCTCGTCTCGGTGTAGGTCACCTGCAACTGCTCGCAGTACGCCTTGATCATCGGTTGGGCCTTGCGGAGGTTTGCTCGCGGCATGTTCGGGAACAGATGATGCTCGACCTGGTAGTTCAGGCCGCCGAGCAGGAAGTCGGTGAACACACCGCCACGGACGTTGCGCGTGGTGAGCACCTGGCGGCGCAGGAAGTCGATCGTGCGGCCGGGCGGCAGGGTGGGCATTCCCTTGTGGTTCGGGGCGAACGAGCAGCCCATGTATACGCCCCACACGCCCTGCTGGATCGCCACGAACACGAGCGCTTTGACGGGGGACAAGACGAGCAGGACGACGCTGAGGTAGGTGATCGTATGCAGCGCCAGCAAGGTCAGCTCGGTGCGGCGATAGCGCCGGATGGCGGTGGTGCGCAGCCATTCCACCGCCTGCATGTGCAGGTTGAGACCCTCAAGGGTGAGCAACGGGAAGAACAACCACGCCTGATGCGCGGCGATGAACCGCTCGATCGGGCCGCGGCGCTCGCGCGCCTGGGCGTCGGTGAAGGTGATTACGCTCTCACCGATGTCCGGGTCGCGGTCCTCGTGATTGGGATGCGAGTGATGGCGGTTGTGCTCGTCGACCCACCAGCCGTAGCTGAGTCCGATGAGGAGATCCCCGGTGATCAGGCCGAGCACGTCGTTGACTCGCTTGGTTCGGGCGACCTGCTGGTGCCCCCCGTCGTGGCCGAGAAAGGCCACCTGCGTGAATGTCAGGCCCATTACAGCGGCGACGATCGTCATGTACCACGAGTCGCCGACGCGCACGAAGGCCCACCAGGTGCCAGCGAATGCGGCGAGAGTCAACGCGATGCGCACCACGTAGCCCCACCGCCGACGGTCGAGCAGGTGCGCAGCACGGATTTGCCGCGAGAGCGCAGCGAAGTCGCTGCCCGCCCGCACGGTTTCAGTGGTAGTCGTGGTCAATGGCTTGTCTCCTGAGTCCAGTCGGCACAGCGTCACCAAGGAGACGAAGCACTCGGTGGACGTCGAAATACCACGGGCACATTCATGCGGACGTCCTGTCTGATACGACCGACTGTGGACCCAGCGGAGGCACCCTGGTCAGATAATTCAGCGGGCTAGCACTGG
>JALZAI010000254.1 GCA_030948475.1 Actinomycetota bacterium | reverse complement strand
GCCGACGCGACTCCGACCCGTCGCGGGGCCCGCGGACCGCTGCGCCAGACCAGCAGCAGCCCGAGCCCGAGCAGCAGTCCAACGAGGGCGCCCACGTCAGGCCTCCCGCAGAACGGCACTCGGGGCGAGCGCGCGGATCAGGTCGATCCCTGCGGCCTCGTACCGCTCCCGGCGCGGCGGGTAGCCGTCGCCGCGTTCGAGACGTCCGTGCCGGGTAGTGAACAGCTCGCTGGTCTCGATGATGTCGGCCTCGACGCGTCCGGTGACACCCACTATCTCGCGTACCCGCCGCTGCCCACCCGCGTCCATGCCAAGGTGCACCACGATGTCGACCGAAGAGGCGACAGTCGGCACCACAAACGCGGCGGACACATTTTCGCCGGCGAGCAGCGGCAGGGTGCACATTTTGACGAGAGCTTCCCGCGCGGAGTTCGCATGCAGCGTGCACATGCCGGGCAAGCCGCTGTTGAGGGCGATGACCTAATCCAGGCACTCCTCCTGCCGAACCTCGCCGACGATCAGGCGGGTCGGGCGCATCCGAAGCGCTTCCTTAACCAGCCGGCGCAGCGGGATCTCGCCCGTCCCCTCCAGATTCGGCTGCCGGGTCTGCATGCCGACAACGTCGGGCAGCGGCAGTTGCAGCTCGAACACCTCCTCGACGGTGACCACGCGTTCGTGCCCGGGGATCACACCGCACAGCGCGTTGAGCATCGTCGTCTTGCCCGACTGAGTGCCGCCCGCGACGAGGACGTTGAGCCCCGCCGCGACCGACGCCTCGAGGAAACGTGCCGCCTGCTCGGTGAGCGAACCGACCGCGACGAGCTCATCCAGCGAGGACAGGCCCAGTACGAACTTCCGGATGTTGACGGCGGTGTGCCGGCGGGTGATGGACGGGATCACGACGTGCAGGCGCGACCCGTCCGGCAACATCGCGTCAACGAACGGGGTCGACAGGTCGATCCGCCGTCCGGACGTGCGCAGCATCCGCTCGACGAGTTCGGTGAGCTCGTCCGCGGTCAAGATCAGGGTGGTCAGCTCGGAGCGGCCGCGACGCGCGACGAACACCCGGCCCGGCTCGTTGATCCAGACCTCCTCGATCGTCGGGTCGTCCAGATAAGGCTGCAACGGGCCGAAGCCCGCGACGGCATCGAGAACCGCGCGCGCCACGTCTTGCGGCTCGCCCAGCGGCGGCAGCTGCGACGTCGCGGCGCGATCGAGGTAGTCGGCGACGGCCGCCTCGATGAGACGGGAGACCGCGGCAGGATCTTCGAGCGGATCCAGGCCGCGGCGGCGCACCAGTTCACGCACCTCGGTCTCGATGATTGTCCGGCCCGTGGGCATCCGTCCTCCCCGATGCCCTGTTAGCCGTAGAGCAACGGCCATGATGGTAAGTGCTTCTCAGCCGAAATTGGAACACGTCCCAGCAGGCCTGTGGACGACGTTCGACACTCGCCCGCCACTGCAGTCACACGAGCAATCACCGATCGCAGCGGCTCACCGAGCGATCACGCCGGGTCTTGGACTCATCGCCGGAAGGTGGGAGGGTTCCCCTGCTCGGCGAAAGGAGTTGGGATGGCTGACGATCTCCCGTTTCCTCCTCGACGCGGGGTTCTCGCCGCTGGTCTGGTCGGCGGCGCGGCGCTCCTGGCGGCCCACGCGCCAGCCGGAGCGTCGCCTCCGAGCCGCGCCAAAGACCAGGACCGGATCCCCTCGGGGTACGAGGACGTCGATCCCCGCACCGCCGACAGAGTGCCGTTGACCATGTCGCTCCGCGACGGCGTTCCGCTCTACCCGGGCGATCCCGCATTCAACGTCGATCGCGACTTTCAGGACACCCGGACGCCGCGACACGACGAGGGTGGCTACCTGCTCGAGCGGATCACCAGCCTGGGCACCCATACTGCCAGCCACATCTCCGCGCCAGTGCACTTCATCCTCGGTGGCCGCCGTCTCGATCAACTCGAGGAGACCTTCAGCCTGATGCCGCTGGCTGTCCTGGACGTGCGCGAACGCATCCGGACCACGGGCCCCGATTTTGCCGTCTCCGCCGCTGACCTTCGATCCTGGGAACGGCGACACGGGCGCATACCCGCGCGTGGTTGTGTCCTGCTGCTCACCGGATACGCGCACCTGTACTACGTGGGCAGCGGCGCGAGTTCGCCCTACGTCACCACCCCCGCGCCGGGCTTCGCCGGCGACGCCGTTGACTGGCTTTTCGAGGCGCGTCGCATCTTTGCCACCGGATCGGACACCCTCGGGCCGGACCCGACGATGGACGGCGTCTTGCAGGCAACCACGAGAACGCTGCTGCACGGAGGGATCACCCTCGAGAACGTGGGCCCTCAGCTCGATCGGATGCGTCCGCACGGCGACTGGATCAGCGTCAACGGCAATCGCCCTCCATTCAGCGGATTCCAGATGGGCTTCACCGGGTTTACCGCAGAAGGAGACCACGATGCCTGATCTGCAGCAGCGTTTCGAGCAGGCCCAGATGGAGGTCAAGACACTGTCGTCCCGACCCAGCAACGACGACCTGCTTTCGCTGTACTCGCTGTACAAGCAGGCCACCGGCGGTGAGGCGTCGGGCGCCAAGAAGCCGGGACGCTTCGATCTCGTCGGCAAGGCCAAGTACGACGCCTGGAGCAAGCTGGCCGGGATGAGTTCCGACGACGCGAAGCTGCGCTACGTCGAAACGGTCGAGCGCCTGCGCACGCCCTGACTCGCGGGGTCGAAACGCCCGCACCCGATCTATCGCAACCGGTCCTGGTAGTGCAAAGCTCGGAGGAGGCCTCACCCGAGACAGCCAGTGCCCGAGGGGGCTCGAAGAGGAGGCAGACATGCCGGACAGCGTCTACCGGGTCACCGAGGTGATCGGCGTCAGCACCGAGTCGTGGGAGGCGGCGGCTCGAAGTGCCGTGCAGACCGCGGGTGGCACCATCCGAGACCTGCGGGTGGCCGAGGTCGTCAGGCAGGACGTCGTGATCGAGAACGGGCAAGTATCAGGATTCCGGGTACGCCTGGCGATCTCGTTCAAGTACGTGTCGGGCGACTAGCCACCCGCGCATCGCCCGGTCGATCGAGGCGGGCGACGCGAGCTGATCTACGCTGCTGACCCGGAAAGTGGACGAAATCATCAAACGGGTGTTGCGGTACATCATTACCGGCAATCGCGCCGGCGGCTGAAAGCCGAAATGCTGTTCCGAAATGCGCCGCCGATTATGCTGTATGTCAGGTTCGCGCGCCGCAAATCTTGCAGTCCAGTCACATTCCTGTCC
>JALZAI010000239.1 GCA_030948475.1 Actinomycetota bacterium | reverse complement strand
GCCCTGCAGCACGCGCTCCGCCGGCCATCCCATCGGCCTCGAGGGCGCGATAATGAGCGCGCGTGCTGGCCTGGCGCCTCACCATCGCATCGATCACCGGACCTGCGCGCCAGACTGTTCTGATGCGATCTCACGAATCGCCGCGCCGCGACGTCTACCGGGTATGAACGTGGCAGCGAAGCAGCCGTTCGAGGTGATCGTGGCCCGGCACGGGGCGACGGTGTTGCGCGTGTGCCGCGCGGTGGTCGGCCCGGTCGACGCAGACGACGCCTGGTCGGAGACGTTCTTGGCCGCGCTGAATGCCTATCCCGAACTGCCGGCCGACGCGAACGTCGAGGCCTGGCTGGTCACCATCGCCCACCGCAAGGCCATCGATGTCACCCGCGCGAGCGCCCGGCGGCCAATCCCGATCGCGGATGTCAGCGATCGCCCCTTCACAGAGCGCACTCGAGATCACGATCTGTGGGCCGCGTTGGCCGAACTCCCGCACAAGCAACGCACGACTGTCGCCTACCACTACCTGGCCGGCCTGCCCTACCGCGAAATCGCGGCGATTACCGGCGGCAGCACCGACGCCGCCCGGCGGGCCGCCGCCGACGGCATCACGGCACTGCGCCGCAGCTACCCCACCAAGATCGGAGTCCGGCAATGATCGAGCCCCTTCCCGAGATCAGCTCGGCCGAACTCGGCGCGCTGCACGAGCGCCTGGTCACCGGCGCGACCCGCGACGGCTCCCTCGATGTCGCCTACCGCACCGTCGACACCCCCGTGGGCAGCCTGCTGCTGGCCGCGACCGAGGCGGGTCTGGTGCGCGTCGCGTACGCGGTGCAGGGTCACGACACCGCGCTCGAAGTGCTGGCGGCGCAGATCAGCCCGCGCATCCTGCACGCCCCGCAGCGCCTCGACCCGGCCGTGCGCGAGATCGACGAGTACTTCGCCGGACGGCGCCGCGTGTTCGACGTCGCGCTGGATCTGCGCCTCGCGCAGGGGTTTCGCCACGACGTCCTCGCGCACCTGCCACAGATCGGGTACGGACGCACCGAGAGCTACGCGCAGGTCGCGGCTGCGGCGGGCCGCCCACGCGCCGTCCGCGCCGTGGGCACGGCGTGCGCGCTCAATCCGTTGCCGATCGTCGTCCCGTGCCACCGCGTGGTCCGCTCGGACGGCACGCCCGGCCAGTACGCCGGCGGCGCCACGGCCAAGTTGGCCCTGCTCGGCATGGAGGCGGCATGAGGTTTGCAGACCGGGTCATCGCCGCCGACTGGACGGCGGTGGGCGCCGAACTCGACGACCTGGGCTGCGCACTGCTTCCGCAGTTGCTCACCCCGGAGGAATGCGCCACCCTGGCCGCGCTCTACGAGGACGCCGAGCTGTTCCGCTCGACGATCGACATGGCGCGCTACCGGTTCGGGTCAGGGCAATACCGCTACTTCGCCAGGCCGTTCCCGGAACCGGTAACCGCGATGCATGCGGCCCTGTACCCGCGACTGCTGCCGATCGCCCGCGAGTGGTGGACGCGGCTGGGCCGTGAAGCCGGCTGGCCGGACACGCTCGAGGAATGGCTAGAACGCTGCCACGCAGCCGGTCAGGGCAAGCCGACGCCGATCCTGCTGCGCTACCGGGAAGGTGACTGGAACGCCCTGCACCGCGACCTGTACGGCGAGCTGGTCTTTCCGCTGCAGGTAGTGATCAATCTCAGCGACCCCGGCACCGACCACACGGGCGGCGAGTTCCTGCTCGTCGAGCAGCGGCCACGAGCGCAATCGCGCGGCACGGCGACGCTGATCCCCCAGGGACACGGGCTGGTGTTCACCACCCGCGAGCGGCCGGTGCGCTCGGCTCGCGGCTGGTCGGCCGGACCCGTGCGTCACGGGGTGTCCGCTGTCCGGTCGGGCGAGCGGTTCGCGCTCGGCCTGGTGTTCCATGACGCGGCCTAGGTATCGAGCGCTTGCAGCCGCTCGTCGAGTTCTTCGCGGGTGGGCGGGTTGGCGCCGCTGCGCTCGCAGGTGATCGCCGCGACCACGATCGCCTGCAGCAGCGCGTCATCGATGCGGCCATCCCCCTCGGCGGCTGCCGTAGCCAGCGCGTCCGGTGTGCTCAGCCCGCTGTCGGAGAGCCCGGCGAGCAGCCCACCGGTGAACGAGTCGCCCGCGCCGACGGTGTCCGCGACCTCGATCGTCAAGCTGGGCCGGCGCGAGAGTTCGCCGGCTGCGCCGAATGCGGCCGAGCCGGCCGCGCCGAGGGTGAGGACGACGACCGACACACCGAGCCGGCACCACCGCGCGGCCACGGATTCGGGCGCGACCTCCGGATAAAGGAATGCGACGTCCTCGTCACTCGCCTTGACCAGATGGGCGGACGCGATGCAGCGCTCGATGGCTGCACGCGTAGCCCCCAAGTCCGCAACCAAGCCCGAGCGCACGTTCGGGTCGTAGCTGACCAGTACGTCGCCCGTCGCGTACACCCGCTGCTGCAGCGCCAGAAGAACCGGACCGGACGGCGCACGCCAGCTGGCGATCGAGCCGAGATGGAACAGGCCGCCGGTGGGCACGACGTCGATGACACTCTGGTCGAAGCCGAGCCCCGCAGTGCGGTCCAGATAGAAGTCGTACTGCGCGCGTCCGGCGTGGTCCAGGCTGGCCACGGCGAGGGTGGTCGGCTCGTCCACTATCTGCCAGCGGTCGAATCCCACGCCGCTCGCGCGCGCCTTCTCCTCGAGCAGGCGGCCGAAGCTGTCGCGGCCGGTGCGCGCGACCAGCGAAACCGGCTGGCGGAGCCGGGCCAGCGTGAGCGCTACGTTGTACGGGCTACCACCGGCGTGCGCCCTGAACGTACCGGGCGCGGCGGACGACTCGACCAGGTCGACCAGCGCTTCGCCGATCACCGTGCACGCGACCACGCCTAAATCATGTCAGCCGCTGTTTTCCCCGCTGGTGCTCGGTTCGGGGTTCCGAAAGCGAGCACCAGCGGGGAAAACCTGATCGAGACCGGTCAGGCGGCCGCCTCGACGGCCGAGGTCGGCTCGAGCGCCCAGGCCAGGATGTCGCCGACATCGGTCACCGGTCGCACGTCCAGCGCCTCCAGCACCTCGGCCGGGACGTCGTCCAGGTCCGGCTGGTTGCGCTGCGGGATGAACACCGTCTTCAGCCCGGCGCGCTGCGCGGCGAGCAGCTTCTGCTTCACCCCGCCGATCGGCAGCACCCGACCATTGAGGGTGACCTCGCCGGTCATGCCCACCTCGGCGCGTACCGGACGTCCCGCGGCCAGCGACGCGAGCGCCGTCACCATCGTCACGCCCGCGGACGGTCCGTCCTTGGGGACCGCGCCGGCCGGCACGTGCAGGTGGACCGCCCGGTTGAGCGCCGAGGCGTCGATGCCGTGCGTCGCGCCGTGCGAGCGAAGGTAGGACAGGGCGATCCGCGCCGACTCCTTCATCACGTCGCCCAGCTGGCCGGTCAGGGTCAGCCCGGCGTCCCCGTCCATCGCGGTCGCCTCGATGAAGAGCACGTCGCCGCCGGTACCGGTGACCGCCAGGCCAGTCGCCACGCCCGGGACCGCGGTGCGTTCCGCGGACTCCGGCGTGAACCGCGGGCGGCCCAGATAGTCGCGCAGCTCGGGCACCCCGATGTCGATCGGCCCGGACGCCGACGCGAGCCGGGTCGCGACCTTGCGCAGCACCTTGGCCATCGACCGCTCCAGCTGCCGCACTCCCGCCTCGCGGGTGTACTCGGCCGCGATCAGCCGCACCGCCTCGTCCGAGATCGAGACGTCGTCCTCGGAGAGTGCTGCCCGCGAGAGCTGGCGCGGCAGCAGGTGCTGGCGGGCGATGACGAGCTTGTCGTCCTCGGTGTAGCCGTCGAGCGTCACCACCTCCATCCGGTCCAGCAGGGCCGGCGGGATGGTGTCGGCGACATTGGCAGTGGCGAGGAACACGACGTCGGACAGGTCCAGCTCGACCTCGAGATAGTGGTCGCGGAAGGTGTGGTTCTGCGCCGGGTCGAGCACCTCGAGCAGAGCCGCGGCCGGATCACCGCGGAAATCCGAGCCGACCTTGTCGACCTCGTCGAGCAGCACGACCGGGTTCATCGATCCGGCCTCGCTGATCGCGCGGACGATACGTCCGGGCAGCGCGCCGACGTAGGTACGCCGGTGGCCGCGGATCTCGGCCTCGTCCCGGACGCCGCCGAGCGAGACCCGGACGAACTTGCGGTCCAGTGCGCGCGCAACGGACTCACCGAGCGACGTCTTACCGACGCCGGGCGGCCCGACGAGCGCCAGCACGGCGCCCGACCCGCGTCCACCCACGACCTGCAGACCTTGGGACGCGCGGCGCGAACGTACCGCGAGGTACTCGACGATGCGGTCCTTCACGTCGTCCAGGCCGTGGTGGTCGGCGTCGAGAATCTCGCGGGCCGCAAGGACATCGGTGTTGTCGACGGTGCGCTCGTTCCAGGGCAGTTCGAGGACGGTGTCCAGCCAGGTCCGGATCCAACCGGACTCGGGGCTCTGCTCGGACGCACGCTCCAGCTTGCCGACCTCGCGCAGCGCGGCGTCGCGGACCTTCTCCGGCAGGCCGGCGGCTTCAACACGCGTCCGGTAGTCGTCCGCGCCTTCCGGTTCGCCCTCGCCCAGCTCCTTGCGGATCGCGGCAAGCTGCTCGCGCAGCAGGAACTCGCGCTGGCGCTTGTCCATGCCCTCGCGCACGTCGTCGCGGATCTTTTCCGAGACCTCGACCTCGGCCAATTGTTCGCGCGCCCATTCGATGACGAGCGAGAGGCGCGCCTCGATGTCGGAGGTCTCCAGCAGTTCGCGCTTCTGCTCGTTGCTCAGGTAGGACGCATAGCCGGCCATGTCCGCGAGCTCGGACGGATCGTTCACCCGCTGGACGGTGTCGATGACCTGCCAGGCGTTGCGGCGCTGCAGGATCGCGATGACCAGCCGCTTGTACTCGGCGGCCAGCTCGCGGGCGTGCTCGTTCGGCTCCGGGTCGTCGACCGGCTCGGCCTCGACCCATAGCGCAGTGCCGGGCCCGGTGACCCCGGAGCCGATCTTGGCCCGCGCGCTGGCACGCAGCACGGCCGCGCGTTCGCCGCCGGGCAGCCGGCCGATCTGCTCGACGCTCGCCACCGCGCCGTACGCGGGATAGCGGTCGGGAAGCCGGGGCGCGATCAGCAGCTGGCCGTCGGCGCCCGCGCGGGCGGCCTCGACCGCGGCGTGCGCGGCGTCGTCCAGCTCGACGGGCACCACCATGCCGGGCAGCACCACGACGTCGGACAGGGACAGCATCGGCAGCTTGATGGATGGAAGCAGGCGTTCGGTCACGGATACCTCGCTGGGTCGATTGAGTGTGACATCGATATTGAGTGCCATCGGCTCAAGTCACCTAGCGGGGCGGTTGTTCCCTGGGATCTGTCCGCTCACAGCGAACCGTTGAACGCCCAGGGGCCTCAGTCCGGACGTCGCGCGACGAACACGAATTCGCGTCCGGGCCGGTCGGGCGCGCCGCGGACCTCGTCCACGACATACCCGTTCGCGACGAGCGACGCCTCGACCTCGTCGCGCTCGCGAAAGTTCAGCGTCGAGTCCGAGGTCAATACCTCCCCGTCGACGGCGAACGCAAACGTTGCACGAAACGTCACCAACGCCCCGCTCATCTCGGTCACCTCGAGCCAGCTCTCGACCGTGCCGACGCCCTGGATTTCGGTAACGCTGTGCGACTGCGTACGGTTCCAGTCCCGCCACGCGCGATAGGCGGGGTCACGGGTCTCGAATACGAGGTGCCCACCGGGGCGCAACGCGTCGCGGACACCCCGCAGCGTCGCCTCCCAAGCCGGCGCCTCGACGATCGCCTGGGCGACGTTGGCAGTCATCGTGGCAAGATCGACCTGCATCGGTGGCAGATCGCTCGCGTCACCGTAGATCCACCGGACGCGCTCGGCGCCGGGCTTGGCTCGCGCAACCGCGAGCGAGCCCGCGGCAGGGTCGATGCCGGTCACCTCGAGGCCGCGGTCAGCCAGAAGCAGCGCGAATGTGCCGGTGCCGCATCCCACGTCGAGCACCCGGCGAGCGCCGAGCTCGTCGGCGATGGCCGCGTACATGTCGAGGTCGCTGCGGTCCGGGTCCAGCGCGTCGTAGATCGCGACCAGCCGCGGATGCTCGAAGATGTCGTCGGGCATCGATCTACTCAACCGCAATTATCGCCCGAAAGATTCAACCGGTTCGATGCTGGGCAGCATTCATGACATGACAACTCTGTACGGACGCGAGCACGTCGAGCGCTACTTGGCCACGGACGGGGCGGAAGGCTACGACTGGAACCGCGACACGACGATCCTGCTGCTGTTCACGACCGGCCGCAAGTCCGGCAAGAAGCGCACCAACGCGCTGATCTACCGCGACTACGGCGACGCGTACCTGGTGGTTGCGTCCAAGGGCGGAGCACCCGAGCCACCGGAGTGGTACCTCAACCTGGACGACGACCCGAATGTCGAGGTACAGATCAAGGGTGAGCGCTTCAATGCGCACGCGCGAACCGCCACCGCTGAGGAGAAGCCGGCGGTGTGGAAGCAGATGACCGAGGTGTGGCCGGACTACGACAAGTACCAGACCAAGGCCGACCGCGAGATCCCGGTCGTTATCCTCGAACGGGTCTAGATTTACTCAGGTGGCAGACGAACTGGCAGACAGCGAATCCGGCGCTGCGCGGGCTGATCCCAAGGACCGGTTCCGCGAGGCGCTTGAGCGCAAACGCGGCCAGCAGCATGCAACCAACGAGGCTGCGCACAACGACTCGAAGGTCCACGGCGTCCACGACCGGGCTGGGGGCAAGCGGACCTTCCGCCGCAAGAGCGGCTGAGTCGGTACCCCCGGTCGGACTCGAACCGACACTGGGACCCTTTTAAGGGGTCTGCCTCTGCCGTTGGGCTACGGGGGCGCGGGCCCGGCATCGCCGAGCGAGGCGACCCCGTTGCCGTTCACCGCCCGGCCCGGTAGGGCGTCAGCCTAAGTTCCCCGGGTCCCGCCGCGGGGGTTCTCCCCCGGTGCCGCCCGGCGCGGCCGGAGGAGCCACCGGGAAGGTGCCAGGTCCCGACC
>JALZAI010000020.1 GCA_030948475.1 Actinomycetota bacterium | reverse complement strand
GCCCAACCGGGCGCCACACGTATCGCGGCAGATGAGATCGTTCCGCTCGCTAACGACGTAACAGCGTCGCCAGCTGGTCGGCGGCCTTGGCGGCGCCTCCTCGGCGGACGGTGCGATAGGCCGGACGCGACCGCTGCGCCGCGACCATCGCTGCCGCAAGATCCGGGGGACGCGTCGCGGCGTACTGCATCCGGACGCCCGCACGGTAGTGGTCGAGCCGGTGCGCGACGAAGTGCTGCTGCTCCCAGTGATTCGCGAGCGGGAAGTACACGAACGGACGCCGCGCGGCGACCAATTCCATCGTCGTGGACAGTCCGCCCTGAACGACCGCGACGTCCGCGCAGGCCAGGTGCTCGAACAGGTCGGGGACGTACCCGCGCTTGTCCATACCCTCGACGTCGGGGAGCTCGTCAACGTGCAGGCGCGGCCCGGTGACCATGACCATGCGCGCGTCGGGGTGCTCCTTGCGTACCAGCGCGAACGCTTCAGCGGTCAGCTGCAGCAGATCACGCCCGACCGCGGTGCCTCCCACCGCGGCGACGTAGAGCGGGTAACCGGTGCCGTAGCCGAGGCGGCGGCGCACCGCTGCCGGTCGCCGGTAAGCGGCAGGATCGAACGGCACGACGTACGGGACGCTGGAGTAGATCCGCTCGGACCATTCCCGCACGCGCGGCAGGCCGGGACCAAGCGACGCGTCGGGCAGTTCGGCGAAGTCGCCGATGAACACCGATCGGTCGCGCACGTACGGGAACCGGTCGAGGTGTTCGATGATCTCTGCGTTGTAGTCGGCGCACAGTTCCGCCTCGCGCGGGTCGTTGTCCGCATCGATCGGCAGGAATCCGGTCACGTCAGTGAGGAACGCGTACGGCGCGATCTTGCGCTCCGGGTTCTCGTGCAGGAAGTGGTCCACCTCCCACGACTCGTCGCCGACCCACAGGTCGTACGGCGTCTCGCGCACCACGTCGTCGAAGAGCATGTAGTTGGCGCAGAGGATCTCGTCCATGCGACGGAATGCGTAGAACGCGTGCAAGTCGTGGTGCGTCGCCTCGCTCTCCCAGTGTGCGGACTCCGAGGCCAGCTCGGCGCTCGCGGGATGGATGATCTCGCCGTTCGCCCGTAGCACGCCGGACACCGGTGGCTGCGCCAGCCATTCGATCTCGAGATCGGGTACACGCTCGCGTAGGGACCGTGCGATGGCGAGGTCGCGCAGCACGTGGCCGAGCCCGATCGGCGAGCACACCCACAGCGCGCGCCGCTTGCGCTCGCGTGCGAACAGCCAGGCGCTGCGCTGCGGTGATCGCGTCGTGTGCATGTTGACGAACTCCCTGATCAGCGTGTTCACGAGTACCGGGTGGCGCCCGTGTGGCAGGTGGCCGACGCCGTCGAGGACGACGAACCGGCCGCCGGTCAGCTCGGCGAACCGCCGTCCGCGTTCGGGCGGCTGGCAGGTGTCTTCGCTGCCGTGCAGCACGAGCACCGGGCAGGTCAGCGCCCGCGACATCCCGATCGCCTCGTCCTCGGTCGCGGGCCGTAGCGGGGCGTGCGTCCGGGCGGCGATGACCTTCGCATCGGTTTGCAGTGACCAGCCGACAAGATCCTCGAACACCTTGGAAGAGTGCGGTTCGGGCAGCAGCACGTCGGAGTGGTAGTCGACCCAGCCGGCGAAATCGCTGCACCACTGCTGCTGGTCGACGGTCTGCAACGGATGCGGGTGGGGTGCAAGCGGATGCACGCCCGGAGCGATCGCCACCAGCCCGCGTACTCGTTTCGGCTCGGCCGTGGCGAGAAGCAGCGACCACTTGATGCCCGAGCACAGTGCGACGACGAACGCCGCATCCGTCCCCGTCGCGTCGAGCACCGCGGCGGCGTCATATGCGTACACCTCGTCGGCGTACGCGTCCCGTCCGGTCGGACGGTCGGACGCGCCGTTACCTCGCGGATCCCAAGTGACCACACGGAAATGCCTTGCCAGATAGGGCACCTGGCCCTTCCATTGCCGGCCGTCGACGACGGGAAACGTGCCCATCATCAGCAGCGTGGTCGGTCCGGTCCCGAAGACTTCGTAGTAGGTACGGACTCCGTCGACAACGGCGTAGCCGGTGTCGTCCGGCTCACGCGCGCGCACCGGCCACCGCCTCGCCGAATTGCCGGACGAGCAGGTTGAACCGCACCGGATGCCGTGCGTGCACGCAGTGCCCCCCGCCGTCGAAGACCTCGACCGGGCAGCCGAGCGCCTCGGCCAACGCGAGGCCGGTGCGGTGGTCGACGATCCGGTCGACGCTCCCGTGGATCACCAGGGCCGGACACCGGACCCGCGCGGCCAGGTCGGACACCGTCGGCTCGGACCTGCCGGAACCATCGCCGAGAAACGGCGCCCGATGAGTGGCCGCGAGCGTCTCGGGGTCCGTCTGCAGCGCCCAGCCGACCGCGTCGTCGACCTGCTTCGTCGAGTGCGGCTCGGCGAAGAGTTCGCGGAAGAAGAACTCGGCGAAGTCACCCAGATCGCGCCGCCAGTGATGGACGTTGTACTTCGCCCAGCCTTCCGAGGAGTCGAGCTCCTCCTCGAAGGGATGCCCCCACCGCGCCGGGACGGGCAGGCCCAGGTCGATGCGCAGCGCGGGGGCGACGAACACCGCGCCGGCGACTCGTTCGGGGCGGCCCGCGGCGAGCTGAAGCAGCACCCGGCCGCCCATCGACAAACCGATGCAGACCGCGCGATCGGTCCCGGTTTCGTCGAGCACGGCGATCGCATCCGCGACGAGTTCGGCGTCCGCGTAGTCATCTGGATCGGACGGCCGGTCCGATCGGCCGTTGCCGCGCGGGTCGAACGTCACCACCCGGAAATGCCGCGCCAGGTACGGCACCTGCAGTTTCCACGTCCGCGCATGCACGATCGCCCACGTGGGCAGCAGCAGCACGGTCACCGGGCCGGCACCGAAGACCTCGTAGTAC
>JALZAI010000200.1 GCA_030948475.1 Actinomycetota bacterium | reverse complement strand
CGCTCTCTAAAGTGAGCGGACATGCCCCGCGTCCGCCGTCCGCTGATCGCATTGCTGGTGCTGGTCGCGGTGCTGCTTGTGGGCTACGCCGTGCGGGCCGCCCGCTCCGGTGACGATCACTCGCCGTCCTCGCCGCCGAGCGTCAGCGTGACGCCGTGACCGCTACCCGCCGCAGCCTGGTCGGGCATCGAGACTTCCGCCTGATCTGGGCGGGCCAGGGGGTAAGTGACATCGGGACGGCCGTCAGCGTCGTCGTGATCCCGCTCGTCGCCGTCGTGTATCTCGAGGCCAGCCCGATCGAGGTCGGCGTGCTCTCGGCAGTGGAGTGGCTGCCGTGGCTGCTGATCGGGTTGCCGGCCGGGGTGTGGGTCGACCGGTCGCGGCGGCTGCAACTGATGGTGATGTGCGACCTGGTCCGTGCCGCGCTGCTCGCCAGCGTCCCGCTGGCGGCCGCGTTCGGCGCGTTGACGATCGGCCAGTTGTTCGCCGCCGCGTTCGGGACGGGCCTGGCGACGGTGCTGTTCCAGGTCGCCTACCAGTCCTACCTGCCGGTGCTGCTGGAGCGCGACGACCTTGCCGAGGGCAACGCGAAACTGCAAGGGACGCAGGCCGTCGCGAGCATCATCGGACCCGGTCTCGGCGGACTGCTCGCGCAGCTGCTGCGCGCGCCGTTCGCGCTGCTCGCCGATGCCGCGAGCTATCTGGTTTCACTGTTAGCGCTCGTGCAGATCAAGGCACGCGAGGAAGACTCGGCTCCCAGCGGTAACCGGAGTGTTCGCGTGGAGATCGCCGAGGGCACCCGTTACGTGTGGCGCGATCCGCTGCTTCGGGTGATGACGATCGGGCCGGCGATCGGCAATCTGTTCTTCATCGGGTACGAGGCGATCGTCGTGGTCTTCCTGGTACGCACCGTCCACGTCACGGCGTCCACCGTCGGGGTGCTGATGGCCGCCGGCGGGGTCGGTGGGGTGCTGGGCGCCGCGGTCGCGCGTCCGCTCGGCCGGCGGATCGGCACGGCGCGAACCATGTGGTTCGCGATGTTGCTCACCTCCCCGTTCGGTTTGCTGATCCCGCTCACGTCCCGCGGTCCCGGCCTGATCCTCTTCGTGCTCGGCAACATGATCGTGCTGGCCGGCATCCTCGTCTACAACGTCACCATCCTGACGTTCCGGCAGAACTATTGCCCGCCGCGGATGCTGGGACGGGTCGTGGCCACCATGCGCTTCGTGCTGTTCGGCACGATGCCGCTCGGGTCGCTGCTGGCCGGCGCGCTGGCCCAAACCCTGGGCAACCGGACGGCGCTGTGGCTCGTGCTGCTCGGCAACATCGTGCCCGTCTTCGTGTTCGGCGCCTCGCCGGTGCGGCGCATCCGTGACCTGCCCGAACGCCCGGCCTGACCGGTTTCTGCGGGCTGTTGGCGCACAATTGCTCGGTGCCATCCGCGCTGCCACACGGTGATCCGCCACCTCGGGACGGCCGGTTGCGGCGCGCCACTTTGGACGCGGCGACGGGCGTCCCGTTCGGCGTCTACGTGCACGTGCCGTTCTGCGACGTGCGGTGCGGTTACTGCGACTTCAATACCTACACTGCCGCCGAACTCGGCAGCGGGGTGAGCCGGGCCAGTTACGCCGACACGGTGCTGAGCGAGATCCGCCTGGCTGCGGACGTGCTCGGCGACGCAGACGTGCTCGGTGACCGAATCCCGCCCGTGTCGACGATCTTCTTCGGCGGCGGGACGCCGACCCTGTTGCCCGCCGAGCACCTCGGCCTGATCATCGACGAGGTAGCCGACCAGTTCGGCGTCGCACCGGATGTCGAGATCACCACTGAGGCCAACCCGGAAACCGTCGCGCCGGGCTACCTGGCCAAGCTGCGCGCGGTCGGGTTCACCCGCATCTCGTTGGGCATGCAGTCGGCCGTCCCGCATGTGCTCGAGGTCCTCGACCGCCGGCACCGGCCGGGACGTCCCGAACAGGCCGTCGCCGAGGCGCACGCTGCTGGCTTCGACCATGTCAATCTCGACCTGATCTACGGTGCGCCGTACGAGAGCGACGCCGACTGGCGCGACTCCGTGGACGCCGCGATCGGCGCCGGCCCGGACCACATCAGCGCGTACGCCCTCGTGGTGGAGGCGGGGACGGCGCTGGCCAGGCAGGTCAACGCCGGCGTCGTGCCGGTGCCCGACGACGACGTGCTCGCGGACCGGTACGTGCTGGCCGACGAAATGCTGCGCAGCGCCGGATACGAGTGGTACGAGGTGTCCAACTGGGCCTGCTCGCCCAGCGCGCGCTGCCGGCACAACGAGCTGTACTGGACGGACTCGAACTGGTGGGGCATCGGACCCGGCGCGCACAGCCACGTCTCCGGCGTGCGCTGGTGGAACGTCAAGCATCCGGTGCGCTACACCGCGCTCGTCCAGTCTGGTGCGAGCCCGGCGGCCGGGCGGGAGACCCTCGACCCCGCGGCCCGCTATACCGAGCGGGTGATGCTGGGCGTGCGGATGCGCGAGGGACTGCCCACCTATGAGCTGAGCGAGCAGGCCCGCTCGGCGGTGCCGCAGCTGTTGACCTGGGGCCTGCTCGAGCACGCCGCGGCGCTGGACGGACGGGTCGTGCTCACCCAGCGCGGCCGGCTGCTCGCCGACGCAGTCGTCCGCGAACTGCTGCCCTGACGATGGTCTGCCCGCGCGCGAACACCGAGCGGCGCGGGTCAGCCAATGCGGTCGGCATGGGTGTGTCGGTGACGAAGCCGTTCGCGTCGGCCGGTGGGAAGATAGGCGACGATCTTCGCGCGGGTTGGCTGCGAGTCGGTGTACAGATCCAGAGAGAGTTCAGCGCGTGACGCGCAACGAGTCCAGGTCGAGAATGCGGACGTGGATGGTGTGCCGGTTCTCCAGCGCCGCCCGCAGCGCCCGGTGCAGGCCGTCCTCGAGATACACCTCGCCCTGCCACTGGACGGCGTGCGGGAACAGGTCGCCGTAGAAGGTGGAGTCCTCGTCGAGCAGCTGGTCGAGGGCCAGCTCCTTCTTGGTGGTGGTCAGCTCGTCCAGGCGGATCGTACGCGGTGCGACGGTGGCCCAGTCGCGGGCGGTGAGGCCGTGCTCGGGGTACGGACGGCCGTCGCGCACCGACTTGAAGATCACGGACAGCTCCCACCAAAGGTGACGATACGACTCGGCGACCCTAACCCGTCCCTGCCGCTTCGTATGCTGGACACCGGCGCGTCGAACGGGAGCGGGGCACATCGTGGTGGTCGAGGAACGCAAGCTGGCGGTCCTGCGCGCGATCATCGAAGACTTCATCGCCACCAACGAACCCGTAGGCAGCAGAGCGCTCGGTGACCGGCACAACCTCGGCGTGTCGCCGGCGACCATCCGCAACGACATGGCGGTGCTGGAGGAGGAGGGGCTGATCGCCCAGCCGCACACCAGCGCCGGGCGCATCCCGACCGACGCCGGCTATCGGTTGTTCGTCGACCGGCTCACCGAGTTCAAGCCGCTGAGTGCCGTCGAGAAGCGCGCCATCCAGACCTTCCTCGACGGCGCGGCCGACCTCGACGACGTGCTGCACCGCGCGGTACGCACGCTCGCGCAGCTGACCCGCCACGTCGCCGTGGTGCAATATCCGCTGCTGTCGCGCTCGCGGGTCCGCCACCTCGAACTGGTCAGCCTCAGCGCGTCCCGGCTGATGCTCGTGCTGATCACCGACACCGGTCGGGTCGAGCAGCGCGTGGTCGAGCTCCCCGGACCGGTCGGCGAGGACGCCGTGTTCGACCTGCGCGCCACCCTGAACGGGCGGCTGCGCGAGCGGCTGCTGGCCGAGGCGCCGGAAATCATCGGTGAGTTGCCGCCGGTCGTGGCCCCCGAGCTGCGCGGACTGCTGGGTACGCTCGCGTCCGTCCTGCTCGAGACCCTGATCGAGACCCAGAGCGACCGGATCGTGCTGGGCGGGACGTCCAACCTGACCGAGAACGCCCTGGACTTCCCGGCGATCCGTCCCGTCCTGGAAGCGTTGGAGGAGCAGGTCGTGCTACTGCGGCTGCTCGACCAGTCGGCCGTCACCGCGCAGGTCGTGGTGCGGATCGGCAACGAGACCCAGCACGAGGGGCTGGCCGGGGCGTCGGTCGTCACCAGCGGCTATGGCCCCCGCGGCGCGGCCCTCGGCGCGGTCGGCGTGCTCGGTCCCCGACGGATGGACTACGCGCACACGATGGCGCGGGTGGCCGCGGTCGCCCGCTACGTCGGCGACCTGCTCGAGGAGCGCTGAGCGGTCCGTACACTGGAACTTCGGCACTGGCACTGTGCGGTGTCGAGTGCCAGATGTTGGCTGGAAAACGGTGATGAGTGAAGGACGACGCGACCGGTGGCTGAATCTGTCCGCGATTACTACTCGCTGCTCGGTGTCCGCCGGGACGCCACCGCCGAGGAGCTGAAGCGGGCCTACCGGAAGCTGGCCCGCGAGCTGCATCCGGACATCAACCCGGACCCGGCCGCCCAGGATCGCTTCAAGGCGGTCACCGCCGCGTACGAGGTGCTTTCGGACCCCGAGAAGCGCCGCATCGTCGATCTCGGCGGGGATCCGCTGTCGCAGGGTGCGGGCTCGGCCGGCAGCCCGTTCTCCGGGTTCAGCGGGTTCGGTGACGTGTTCGAGGCCTTCTTCGGCGGTGGCAGCGCGGGCGGCACACGCAATCGGCGCAGTCGCGTGCGCCCGGGCGCGGACGCGCTGCTGCAGTTGAATCTGACCCTCGACGACGCCGCATTTGGGGTACGCCGCGAGCTCAACGTCGAGACGGCCGTCCTGTGCAGCACCTGCTCCGGCTCGGGATGCGCGCCCGGCACCTCTCCGCGTACCTGCGGCACCTGCGGCGGGGCCGGCGAGATCCAGTCGGTGCAGCGCTCGTTCCTCGGCCAGGTGCTGACCTCGCGGGTATGTCACACCTGCGGCGGAACCGGCGAGCAGATCGCCGCGCCGTGCCCCACCTGCGGCACCGAGGGACGCGTGCGGATGCGGCGCACCATCGCCGTCGATGTGCCCCCGGGCATCGAGGACGGGATGCGGATCCGGCTGTCCGGCCAGGGCGAGGTCGGCCCCGGGGGCGGACCGGCCGGTGATCTGTACGTCGAGGTCGCCGAGATACCTCACGAGACGTTCACCCGGGACGGCTCGGACCTGCACTGCACGATCGTGGTGCCGATGACCGCCGCCGCGCTCGGCACCGATCTCGTACTTACCACCCTGGACGGCGAGGAGAAGCTCGACATCAGGGCGGGCACGCAGAGCGGCGCCGTACTGACCCTTCGCGGCAAGGGCATGCCGCGACTGCGCAGCTCGGCCCGCGGCGATCTCAACGTCCATGTGGACGTGCGTACCCCGACCCGCCTGGACGACGAGCAGGAGCGGCTGTTGCGCGAACTCGCGGGGCTGCGCCACGAGGACGTCTCGGCGCTGCCCAGGACCGCGGGGCTGTTCGGCAAGGTCCGCGATGCCTTCGGCGGTCGCTGAGTCCTGGTCTTCGCCGGTGACGCCCCCGCTGTTCCTGCTCGAGGAACTGCCAGACACCGACTCCGTCCCGCTGACCGGAGACGAGGGCCGGCACGCCGCGAAGGTGCGCCGGCTCCACGTCGGCGAGCCGGCGGTGGTCGGCGACGGACGGGGCACCGTCCTCGACTGCCGGGTCACCGAGGTACGTGCTGACGGGCTCCTGCTGGCGGTGTGCGGACGTCGGACCATTCCGCCCCCGGTGCCCCGGCTGGTCGTCGTCCAGGCCCTGATCAAGGGCGACCGCGCGGAGCTTGCGATCGAGCTGATGACCGAGCTCGGGGTGGACGAGATCGTCCCCTGGGCGGCCTCCCGCTCGATCGCGCAATGGCAAGGCCCGCGCGGGCTCAAGGCGCTGGAGCGGTGGCGCCGCACCGCACGGGAGGCGACCAAGCAGAGCCGACGGGGGTGGGTGCCCGCCGTAACCGACCTGGCGTCCACGCCGCAGGTGCTCGACCGGCTGCGGGCCGGGTGCGGGGTGGTGCTGCACGAGGCGGCGACCGACCCACTCGCGCGGGCCGCGCTGCCCGCGGCCGGCGAGATCGTCCTGGTGGTCGGGCCCGAGGGCGGCATCAGCGACGACGAGCTGACCGGTTTCGCCGACGCGGGTGCGGATCCGGTGCGACTGGGGTCGCCCGTGCTGCGCACCTCGACCGCCGGGGCAGCGGCGTTGGCTGTGCTGTCGGTGCGCCTCGGCCGCTGGGTTTAGCGTCAGCTTCCCCGATCAACCGACCGGCCGCCGGAGGATCGCGTCGATCGTCACCGTGATCCGCCGGCCGATAAAGAAGCGCGGCACCCGGATGCCCATCTCGCGGCGGTCGAAGGAGGTCGTCGCGCGGACGGCGATCCGGCCCGGGTCGACGCCGCCAATGACCCGCACGTCCAGCAGCACCTCGGTTGAGGTGCCGTGCGCGTCCACGCGGCCGACGAGTTTCCAGCCGTCGGCGTCGGTCTCGGCCCGACCGGCGTGGAAGGTGAGCGTCGGATACTGCTCGGTGGCGAGCAAGTGCGGCTTGGCCAGGTCGCGGTCACGGCGCGCGTTGCCCGTGTCGATCCCGGCGAGGTCCAGCACCGCCTGCACCGAGGTGGCGTGACCGCTCGAGTCCACCTCGACTGACGCCTCACGGATCGGGATGCAACCCCGAACGGTCTTCACGGCGAGGTTGCGGACCGCGAACTCGGCACTGCTGAGCGAGTTGAGCACGTCCCACCGTCCGGTCGCGATCGGACGGGCCAGCATGCCGGTCACGACGCCACCTCTGCGGCGTTCAGGCTGCCGATGACGCTGTCGACGACCTCGTAGATCTCGACGCGATCCGCACCCGGCAGCAGGGCTGGGTCCTCGCCGGGGAGCAGTTCGGTGCTCATGATCACCTCGCGGCCGCGGGCGAGTCCCTCGGCCGACTTGGTGACGGTCACGACGACCTCGCCGCCGTCCGGCTGGCGCAGCACGTACAGCGCCACCATCTCCTCGCGCAGTTGCGGGTCGGCGGTGACGGCCGGTGCGATGCGCTCGCGTCCGGCACGCTCGCTCGCGGCGACCAGTTCCGGGCTGCGTGGGCCGTCGAAGTAGGTCAGTTGTGCGTACATCTCGTCCTCCTTGGCTTGGCTGATGCGTCGAGCCTCGCCGTGCGGGGACGCCGCGACATCAGTGCTGCCGCGTAACCGGGTACCGGTTCGCGACCCGTAGCTCGATACTGAGCCGCGTGACGCTGATGGTTGGGCGTGCCCACGAACTGGCCGAGATCGAACGAGCGCTGGACGACGCGCGCAGCGGGCGCGGCCGCCTCGTGCTGATCGGCGGCACGGCCGGAGTCGGCAAGAGCCGGCTCGCCGACGCGGCGATCGAGGCGGCACAGCATCAGCAACTGCCGATCGAACGCAGCTACTGCGTCGACGACCCGGGTGCGCCGCCGCTGTGGCCGTGGCGCCGTCTCGTCCGTGGCTGGGACGGGACGGACGCCCTGCCCGCCGCTGAGACCGGAGAACCCGACGCGGCCGCCCGCTTCCGGCTGTTCGTTGCCATCACCGATCTGATTGCAGCGCGGGCGGACGGCGGGTTGCTCGTGGTGCTCGAGGACATGCACTGGGCCGACCGCACGTCCGTGCTCCTGTTGCGGCACCTCGTCGCCGAGCTGGCCGCCCTGCCGGTCGCGGTGGTCACCACGTACCGCGATTCGGCTCCCGGCCCGCTCACCGACCTCGTCCCCGATCTGCTCCGGGGTGAGGCGTCCCGCGCGATTGCACTGGGTGGACTGGCCGCGGACCACGTCGCGGCCTGGCTGCCGCAGTTGACCGGGACGACCGACCCAGAGTTCGCGCGGGTGCTGCATCAGCGCACCGGGGGCAACCCGCTGCTCGTCCGCCTCGTCGCCGAGGATCTTGCCCGCAGCGGCGGTAGCGACGCGGAGACGTTCGGCCGGCTGATGTCCGAGCGTCCCCAGCTGCGCCACATCGTCGCGGCCCGAGTCGCGCCGTTGAGCCTGGACGTGCGCGAGATCGTCGACGCCGCGAGCGTGCTAGGTGAGCGCGTCGACACCGCCCTGCTCGCGGCGCTCACCGGTCGCGACAGCGCAGACGTAGGTGAATTGCTCCGCGCCGCGTTCACGGCGGGCGTGCTGCGCGACGGCGGCCGCGACGGTGGGCCGGTCTTCGAGCACGCGTTGGTCCGCGACGCCGTGTACGCCGAACTCGCGCCGGAGCGCCGCGCCGGGTTGCATCGCCGCGCTGCGGCCGCCCTCGAGATGGCATTCGGGGCCGAGGCCGCCGGATCGATCGCGACGCATTGGCAGCAGGCCGACGGGCTCGACGCACTGGAGCAGTGCCTGCGCTGGTCCGAGGTCGCGGACGAGCGGGCGCGGGCCGCGTGCGCGAACGACGACGCCGCACGCTTCGCCGAGCTGGCTGTCGCCTGCGGCCGGCGGACGGGAGCGGAACCGGCTGAGCTGGCCCGGCTGCTCGTCCGGCTCGCGGAGGCGTGCCTGTTCGCCAACCACGTCGCCGCGAGCCTTGCCGCGTGCGTGGCGGCCGCCGACCTGGCAGAGGGAGCCGGGCGGGTCGACCTACTCGCCGAGGCCGGCCTCGTCGTCCACGGGATGGGACACCCCGCGGTGCATCGAACGATCCCACCGATCTGCGAGCGCGCGCTGGCGCTACTGCCGCCGGACGAGCACGCGACGCGATCGCGGCTGCTCGCCCAGATCGCCGTCGGTGCGGCTGAGGCGGAGGGCGGCCCGCGTCCCGCGGAACTGGCTGCGGACGCATTGGCCGAGGCCGAGGTCTCCGGGGACGGCGGCGCGATCCTGGAGGCACTCGCCGCGCGGCATCTGGCGATCGCCATCCCCGACACCGTCGCCGAACGGCTCCAACTCGGCCGCCGGGCCGTCGAGATCGGTGCATCGGCGCGCCAGCCCATCGCCGCGCTGTGGGGCCACCTCTGGCGCACCGACGCGGCCTTCCAGCTCGGCAACCTCGTCGAGATCGAGCGGGAACTGGCCGCGATCGATCGGGT
>JALZAI010000198.1 GCA_030948475.1 Actinomycetota bacterium | reverse complement strand
TCGCGGCTCATCTTGTCGGGCATCACGGCCACGACCCGGTAGCCCTTGAGCCGCGCGGCGATTGCCAGCCCGGTCCCGGTATTGCCGGACGTGGGCTCGACGATCGTGCCCCCCGGCCGCAGCATCCCGTCGCGTTCGGCGGCGTCGATCAGGGCCACGGCGACCCGATCCTTGATCGAGCCCCCCGGGTTGAACACCTCGAGCTTGGCGACGAGCTGTGGCGTCAGCCCGGTGCCGATGCGCGACAGTCGGACGAGCGGCGTGTCGCCGATCGTGTCCAGTATCGAGTCTGCGATCTGCGGCTGCGCCATTGGGGGAATTGTGATGCCTCAGGGGGCGCTCGTGGGCTTCGGCCGCATAGATCACCCTTCGACGGCGAGCACCTGGGGACCGAGGGGGCGCTGGCACTGGTCGATGCGACGGCCGATCGCAGTCCGTATGTTGTGTGCCGTGATGGTGAGGCCCCGTCTCCGGCGCATCGCGGCCACGCTCGTCGCCTGCCTGGTCGCCGTGGTGGCCACCGCCTGCGGAAGCAGCAGCTCGACCAAGAAGGACGTGATCGCCCGCGGCAACGCGATCTGCTCGAGCGCCGTCAACTCGGTCCGTGCCGTCGTGCCGCCGGCCAAGGGGGCCGGCTCGGGGACAGCTCTGGCGGGGTACTTCAGGCAGCTCGAGCCGATCGTCGCCAAGGAGGTGACGCAGCTGCGCAAGCTGCCGCGACCCAGCACCGACCGGGCGGTCCTCAACCGGTACATCGATTCGGTGACCAAGGCCGGCAACGTCTACAAGCAGCTGGTCTCCGCCGCTGAGCGCAACGACATCCCCGGCGTCGCCAAGCACCTGAGCGCACTGCGCGCCAGCCCCGCGCAATCCCTGGCCCAGCGCTACGGGATGAGCAAGTGCGCGGCCGCCGCCGGAGCCGCGGCCCCATAACGCATCCACGGCCCCGCTCCGGGTCCCGCCTATGCATTGCCTATGGATAACGTATTATTGCCCCGTGCTCGTTTCGACGTCGGTCAGCCGCCGGTTCACCCATCTGGTCGCGCTCGTCGTCGGGGCGTCGCTGCTGGCGGCGGGCTGCGGCACGAGCAGCACGACGACATCTTCGAGCTCGTCGGCTACGTCCAACGGTGCGGGCGCCACGGCGACAGCCGGCACGCAGTCCGGCAGCACTGGGTCCGGCCCCACGGTCCTCGCAGCGGCATCGCTCACGAAGGTCTTCCCCCGTATCGATCCACGGGGGAAGTACACCTTCGGCGGCTCAGGTGCGCTCGCCACGGAGATCGAACAGGGAGCGCCGGCTGACGTGTTCGCGGCGGCGAGCCCGAAGCAACCCGCCGAGCTGCTGGCCAAGAAGCTGATCGGCAGGCCGGTCCAGTTTGCGACCAACACGCTCGTCCTGATCGTGCCGCGAGACAACCCGGCTCACATCACATCGGTTGCCGACATCGCCAAGCCTGGTGTGAAGCTTGTCATCTGCAACGCAACCGTCCCCTGCGGCGATTATGCACGCAAAGTCTTCATGAACCTAGGGATCACCCAGACGGCGATGAAGAACGTAGTCAGCCAGACAACCGATGTCACCCAGACGGTGGCCGAGGTCGCCCTGGGGCAGGCCGATGCAGGCTTCGTCTACATCACCGACGCCAAGGCGGCGAACGGCAAGGTCAGGGTCATCCGTCTGCCCGCCAAAGCCAAGCCGCAGGCCGCCGACGTGATCGCCATTGTCAAGTCGGGGCGCAACCAGACGGCCGGCAGGGCCTTCGTCGCGAAGATCATGTCGGCGGCCGGACAAGCAAGGCTCAGGGCCGCGGGCTTCGGCAAGCCGTGAGCGACGCCGCCGGGGTCAGGCGGACGGCAACGGCGATCGGCGGCGGTCTCCTACTGGCGGTGGTGCTGGCCTTCGTGCTCCTGCCGATCGTCGCCCTGCTCACGTACCAGCCGCTGCCGTCGCTGATCAACGGCTTCGGCTCCCAGGCCGCCCTCGACGCGGTCCTCGTCTCGCTCAAGACCAACATGATCGCGTTCGCGATCATGGTTGGGTTGGGGACGCCGTTTGCCTATGTAGTCGCGAGGTGGCGCTTTCCCGGACGCACCGTCCTGCTGACGCTGATCGAGGTGCCGCTCGTGATGCCACCGGCGGTCGCCGGACTCGCTCTCCTTGTTGCTTTCGGCCGACTTGGTCTCCTCGGCCACTCCCTCGGAGCGCTCGGCATCGACCTCGCGTTCACGCAGGCAGCCGTAGTGCTAGCGGTCCTGTTCGTCGCCAGTCCGTTCTATCTCCGCGGCGCAGCCGCCGCCTTCGACGGCATTGACTCGACGATGCTCGACGTCGCCGCGACGCTCGGCGCCGGTCCCGGCCGCCGCATGATGCGGATCGCCATCCCGCTGGCGCGGGGAGGACTCGGCGCGGCGGCGGCCGTTGCGTTCGCCCGCGGAATCGGCGAGTTCGGTGCCACCATCCTGTTCGCGGGAAGCTTTCAGGGCAGCACGCAGACGCTGCCGCTCGCCGTGTACTCACTGTTTGACGCCAACCTCGACGAGGCGGTGGCGATCGGTGTGCTTCTGATCGTCATCAGCGCTGCGATCCTGTTGTCAGCAAAGCTTCTCGTCCGCTCATGGGTCCCCTGGAAATCGACATCGACCTCGCGCGGAGATCTTTCGATCTTCGCGCGCAACTGACCGTCGACGCCGAAACGGTCGCGCTCGTCGGACCTTCAGGTGCCGGAAAGACATCGCTGCTGCGCAGCGTCGCCGGGCTTGAACGACCACAACGCGGCCGGATCGTCCTTGGTGGCGAGGTGTGGCTCGACGGGCAGCGCCGCATCTGCCTGAGCCCTGAGCGCCGCCGGGTCGGCTACCAGCCCCAGGACTACGGATTGTTCCCACACCTCTCGGTGTCGGAGAACGTCCGGTTCGCCGGCAAGCGTAACCGGCCCGACCTGCTCGAGCGCCTGGGAATCTCCCATCTCGCTCATGTCCGGCCGGCTCAGCTCTCGGGCGGCGAACGTCAGCGAGTTGCGCTCGCCCGCGCCCTCGCCCGCGAGCCAAACGTGCTTCTGCTCGATGAGCCGCTGAGCGCGTTGGACGAGATCACCCGTCGCGAGGTGCGTGCCGAGCTCGCACAAATGCTCGGCCAGCTGCCGTTGCCAACATTGCTGGTCACGCACGCCTTTGAAGACGCGACAGCGCTTGCCACGAGGATCGGCGTTATCGACAGCGGCCGGCTGCTACAGGTGGCGACAGCCGCTCAGCTGATTGACGCACCCGCCAACGCGATCGTCGCCGCCCACACCGGGGCGAATGTGGTGGACGGAGTCGCGTCGGCCGAGGGCAGAGGCTCGGTCGTCCGGCTCACGGGCGGCGGCGAGATGCTCAGCTCTGCGGCGGCCACTGGACCCGTCCAGATTGCCGTCCATCCTTGGGAGCTGCGTCTCGCCGATCCGGCAACAAGCGACGTCATCGACACCGTCACGGACGTCCGGCGCGACCGGGGTGCAATGGCGATCCGACTGACACGCTTCACCGTTCACGTGCCGCTCGACGAGGGAATCTCCGTGGAAGCGGGCGCGATCGTCGGGTTGCGCGCTCCACCCGGAAAGGTTCACGTGCTCCAGAGCCCGCGCATCGATCTGCCGCACGCTTGACGACTTTGGGATGCTGAGTCGATGAGCGATTCGGAAAAGAGCTGCACCCATCTGGGCACCATAAAGATCACCGAGTTGCCGGCGTCGGTCGACGGCTGCGAGGACTGCCTG
>JALZAI010000158.1 GCA_030948475.1 Actinomycetota bacterium | reverse complement strand
ATGAGTAGGTCCGAGGCGATCCGGGCCGCGCTGGGCTACTTCGCTGCGTGAAAGTCCACAGGAGCGCGCTCAAGCACGGCGTCTCGACCGAGGACGCGATCCAGGCAGCAGAGTGGCCGCTGTGGATGGAGCCCCTCGACGACGACGGCCCTGCCCACCGAGAACTGCGACTGGGCTTCGATACCGCGGCCCGCCTGGTGGAGACTGTGGTAGTCGTCTTCGAAACGGGCGGCGAGCTGGTCATCCACGCGATGCCGGCTCGCAAGAAGTACCTCGACCTCCTGCCGTGACGATGATCTGAATCTTGGCCCACGGGCTGGTGTCATGACATCCGCCCAGGTCACATCCGGAGCCGCCCACAAGCGCCTACCGGCCGGACGAGAGGTAACTGGCGTTGGGCGGCGTCCGGCAACCGGCCGACGACCGTCTCGCCCACGGATCCCTCAGCGGCTGGTTCGCGCGTCACGGCCTGACCTCCGGTCCAAGCGCCACTCAGGATCCCTCGGCTCACGGCACCTACACGCCGGTCGCGGCCGGCTCAAAGCGGTTCGTGAACCGCGCGTGCTCCCGGCCGTCTGGCTACCCGATACGGTTCAGGCGTCAAGCTTGGAGTCGCGCTCGGCCGCTACCGTCCTTGACCACCGCAGCGATCTCGCTCGCGATCTCCTGAACTGTGTGGGTTGCGGTCGACCGCGCAACCTTGTCCGCGAGGCTCGGGCTGTGATCGAGCACTTCGTCCTTGGTGACGTTGTGCCAGATCGGCAGAAGCGCCTGCCGGCCGGCGACGGTCATTGTTGCGATGCCGTCGAGCTCGTATTGAGTCCACCCTTTGGCGAAGAAGTTCGAGGAGACGACCACGACCGCAAACCGACTTGAGCGGATGCCCTGGTCGATCTTGCGACGCAAGCTGTCGAGGATGCGCAATTCGGCCGCATCGAGCCAAACCGATACGCCGGCGCCCTCCAGGGCAGTGGCCAACGGCTGGGCAACGACATCCTTGTCCTCGCTGGCGTGCGAGACGAACACGTCCCAGACTTGCCCACCGAGCAGGTCTGGAGCAGGCGATACTTCGGGCTCCCCACGGTGGATCGAGCGAAGCGACCCTTGGTCTTGAATCGCCGGTAGAGCTCCCCGAGGTGGCGGCTCGACGGCGACGCTCGACTGGATCGTGCCCCTATTTCCGCCGAGGTCGAGCGCGACGAACCAGTGGTCGTCGCTCGGGACGGGCAATCGGATCGGCGACTGTCGCGCCTCCCCGCCGATGTACCGAGCCTGCCGACCCCCGCTGTAGCTTCGGTAGTTCGAGGCCGTCATGAGCAGTACGTTCGCTCGGTTCTTCAGCGTAACGACGACGGTGGACCCTCGCTGCAGCCGTCCGAGGTCATACTTGATGTGCTCCACGAGCGCGATGATCGCATCTGCAGGTGACGCAGCGGGGGTCCTGGTAAGGGATCCCCCGCGATACAAAAGAGCGTTCGATCCCGCGGTGCCTGCACGCACGTTCCGCAGGAGGTTCGCGCAGACCCTGCACCGTACGACGCTAGACTTACACCGTTGTAGTTCCGATAAGGAGAGGGTCCATGGCCACCAGCAAGAAGGACGCGAGCAAGGCCAGCAAGCTGCTCAAGACCAAGTCGTCATCCAAGAATGTCAAGAGCGTCGCCGGCAGCGATCTTGCCCAGACCAAGAAGGCCGCCGGGAAGAAGAAGTAGGTGTCGCCTGCCCGTCTGGGGATCCAGCCTTGTTGGCCCCACGGTCGTTGATCTGACCCCGCGGTTTCATTAACCTCACGTGGCGACCCTGCTCGCAAGCCAAGCAACAGCAGTGGGCGTTGTCCTCGCTCAGCACGCGGTCCGCCTACACGACGGGCGGCAGCCGGTGGCGCTGATGAAGGGCTCCGAGCGGTCGAGCGGGCGTTCGGTCGCGACTGATGTCGCACGTTGCCCGCCGCCGCCCATCTGCTCGTCGTTGCCCGACGCGCGTCGCCTCGCCACCCGACCCATCTTGATGGACGGCGTTGATCCGTTCGGCAAGGCGGCAGGTCCGCCTTCGCTCGTGTGTCGCCTGTACACAACTCCGAGCGGGCTGCGAGTCGGGCAGCCCCTGGTCGCAGTCCGGTGCTTCAGCGGGCGGGATCCATCTGATCTCGGCGCGCAGGGCGCGCCGAGACGGTCACGAGCTCGTGCGTGGTGTTGATGTTGGGCCGCATCCGACCCGGGAAGTGGGAACCCGCGCATTGTCGAGCCGCTCGCACGCCGCGATCAGGGGCGGCGAGTTCCGTTGGTGCCGCTCTGCCGGTGCAACCACTCGAGGATCTCGTGGCGCCAGTATCGGACGCCGCGCCCGACGCGGAAGCTGCCGGGCCCGTAGCCGATGTTGCGCCAGTAGCGCAGGGTGGCGACGGGGGTGCGGAGCAGGTCGGCGGCTTCGGCGATCGTGAGCAAGTCGTGTTCGTCGGTACTGTTCGGGCGATCAGTGCGCTGGGTGGTCACGACGTTCTCCTGTCCTGTGCGGGAGCGCGTCCTCGGCTGGACGGCGCCTTCATCGGTAGAAGGCGCTTTTTTTGGCCAATTGGTGACACCTGCGGGCCAACAATTTTCCTGAGGCTCCGCTCGTAGTCGGTGATCGGCGCTTCTTGCCATCACTGGGAGCAGGCGCAAATCAGGCCGGTTACGCCATGCCCAACCACTACTTGCCGAACGTGACCATCGGTTGCCGTCGAGGATCGGCATCCGGCCCCGAGTTGTCGGCTGCTACCTGCTGATGCCGGGAGCCTGTTCCGGAGCCGACGCCGGCACCGTCGTCTTGTGCTGACGGGTACGGTGCTGCGCTGCGTCGGCGTCGAGCTGGCCGGAGCGGGCGCGCTGTCGGGCGGCTGCGGTGTCGCGATCGGCGCGCCACTGGTCGCGAGCGCTGGTGATCCGATCTTTCGGTTGGGCGCGAAGGGCCGGTTCGGCGAGCAACACTGTGACGCTGTTGTGCGCAATGTCGGCCTGGGCGCGGGTCGCGCTGAGAGTGTGCTCGACCTGCACCAGGTAACTGGCCGGGTCGGGGTGGTGGGCGAGGCTGCCGTATTGGGCGAGCAGGCGATCGACGCGGAGCGATGCCGCGCGCCAGGTCCGCCACCTGTCGTCCCGATGCTGGACGGCGTTTTCCGCGGTGCCGAGGGCGGTGAGGTAGTGCGGATGGTCCTGTTCGGCGGCGGTGCCGGCGTACTGGTCGAACGCGTCGTGGATGCGGGGCGTGTCGTCGAACCAGCCGGCGACCGCGACAACGTCGTCGGTGTTGGTGGGCATCGACGGGTGGTAGGGCTGCCAGGCAGCCGACCAGTGCAGCAGGTGCTCGGTCGCCTCGTGGACTGCGGAGCGGCGTTGGCCGAGCCGACCGGCCCCGTCGCGCACGACCTGGGCGGCCCGGCGGGCGGCGCCGCGCTGCCGATCCCACTCCTGCTGCAGCTTGCTTGCGATCCCGTCGGCTTGTGCGGTGACGACCCTGTCGAGCTCTCCCGCGCGGGCTTCAGCGTCCTTCGCGGCGATCCGCGCGTCGTGATAGGCCTGCTTGAGCGCAGGCACGGTCGCGTCACGCTCCCCGGTGAGCGCGACGACGTCGACGAGTAGATCCCGGCGCCGCTCGACGGCGGCGAGTCGCTCGACACTGTCTGCTTCTGCCGTCCACGCGTCGCGCAGTTCGGTCAGCACCTGCTCCAGTGGACGCAGCCGTACATACCTGCTCGCCTCGGCGGCGGCGAGTTCCGCCGCCTGCGCCGGGCCGAGATCAGCGCGGTCACGTCCGAAGACAGCGACCCACTGGTCCCGGGCATCGTCGAGGTCGGCGGCGGAGAGGTGGGCGACGTTGGTCGTGCGGCCGCGGGTCATACCAACATAGGCCGAGGCCGCGCTCGTGTGCTCGCCCACCAGCAGATGCGCGGTGCTCGCGGTCTCGCCTTGCACGCCGTGCACGGTGCTCGCATAGGCCAACTCGACATGCGCACGCACGTAGTCGGCCGGTATCGCGCGGTCGCCAAAGTCGCCGGTGACGGTGACGTACCCATCCAGAGCCACAGTCGTGATGGTCCAGATGTCGCGGTTCGCCACCCCGAGGTCGCCGTCGTTGCGGCGAGTCGCGACACGGTCCCCGACCGCGATCCGTTGGCCGGCGTGAGTCGTGGTGGCGTTGGTGTCGTCAACCCGACCCGCGGCGACGAGCCGGTCGTGGGTCGCGGCGTTGAGCATGGCGACCTGCTCACGCGTGTCGGCCACAACCACCGCCGGAGCCCCCTCGGCCAGCGCCTCGACGGCGGCTCCGGCGAGGGCGACGATGCGGTCGGCGTCGCTCGGATGTAGCCGGATTTGGCCCCGAGCGAGTAGTGCGTCGAACACCGCGCCGGGGTCCGAGCCGGTGCGCATCGCCAGACTCAGTCGCGCATATTCATCGTCCGCGACGGTCACGAAGGCCCCGTCCGCTGTCACGACGGTTTGGGTGAAGCGGTGCACCCTGTCGAGCGCGAGGCACGCTTCCGGTGCGGCCCAGCGGGCCGCAAGGTCAAGCACGCCACCGCGTCCGATCGCGGGCAGTTGGTGCCGGTCCCCCACCAACGCGACCCGCGCCTGGTGCTCGTCGGCGATCGTCAGCAGCGCACGGGCGGTGTCCTGATCGAGCATTCCCGCCTCGTCGACGAGCAGCACATCACCGCTTTGGAGGACGGCGCTGGCGCTCGGGCCGTGGAAGACGATGCGGGTGTGAGGGTCGACCATGCCGGGCGCGAGTCTCGTCCAGCTGCCGTTCTCGTCCCATCGGAACCCGTGCTGGTAGGCCAGCCAGGCCCCCGACGAGGCGTCGGTTCCGACCTGCTGGCCGGCAACCCGGGCCGCCTTGAGCGTCGGAGTGACGACGCGCAACCGCCTTCCACGCTGCTCGATCACAGTGCGGGCTGCGGCCAGGGTCGTCGTCTTCCCGGCGCCGGCCGCACCTTCGACGACGACCAGCTTGGTGTCACCGGCGAGCGCGGCGGCGACCTTGCGTTGCATGTCATCGAGGCCAACTGCCGCTTCAAAGGAGGCTTCCGACACGCTCGAAGGCGCGTCGCCACGCGCGGCGAGGCGCGTGGCGAGGTCGGCTTCGACCTCCAGAACGTGCGGCGAGGTGAGCGTCCGGATGTGCTCCGGCACTCCGACTCGGTCCAGCAGCGGCACGCACTCGCCCAATGTTCGGGCGGTCAGATCCTCGGCCAGCTCACCCCGAATGGAGGACTCGGTGACCACATTCGCACGCGCGATGAGCTGCTCGACCTCGCCGCGAACGTCGGCGGCGTTCCAGCCCGATCGGCGCGCGGCCAGCCGCGACAACACCTCGCCGACCGCTCGGTCACGGTCCAGTCGACCGACGGGAACGGCGCCGGTCCCCGTCGCACTAGCCGCGTCGCGGTAGCCGAGCGCGCGCAGTTCCTCGACCCATCCTTGCGTCAGTTCCGCACCGTCACGCGGCACGACTTTGTCCGGGCGGGCGTCCGCCCAGGCCCGCGCATCCCACGCCCGACGCAACGCCGGCCCCGGCTCCCGACCCGGATTCGCCGCCCGCCAGCCGGTCTCGTAGCGGTCGATGTTGCGTCCGATCTGCGCCGCACGGGCACTGAACGGGCCCACCAGTTCGCGGAGCTGGACCACCTCACCGGCCTCGTCGAGAGTTAAGCCGTACGCGGCGAGCGCCTCCCGGAACCCCGGATCGGTCATCACCGCGGCGTGCCCGATGCCGTTGATCGCGGCCAGGGAGTCCCGCACCCCGACCGTGTGCAGGCCGCGCCACTGTCCCTCCGCGAACACCCGAGCGTTGATCTGCAGATGCAGATGACGATGCGGATCACCGGACCGGGAGGTGTGATGCCGCACCGTCACCGCTTCGATCTCGGCTACCGGCACCTGCACCTGCCTGCCGCGGGGGCCGACCCGCGTCGTCGAATGCTGGGCCAACCACCGAACGATTTGGGTCGCAGCGCGGTCCTGCGCATCGTCATATGCGCGCGAAATCTGCGGATGCAACTCAGCGGCGAGCGACCAGGACTTCGGTCCATTCACGATGACTTCGACGAACCGGACCGCCTGATCATCGTGGCGCAGCCGGCCTTTCGGGACGCCGGTGTCAGGGTCGACACCGGCGACCCACGCTTCATATGCGTCCCCGCTCAGCGGTGCCAGGCGGCGCACACCGGCGTCAGGTGAGGCGGTGTAGCGGTCGGCGATCCCGGTGCCCTCGGCGAGGTAGTAGTCATCCGCACGACCCCGATCGGCCTCCACATAGTGCCGGGCAGCAGCGGCAGAACCCCGATACGTCTTCATCCCGCCGTGCATTGATCAACGCCAATCAATAGCAACCAACAATGGTTTTGGTGTCACCGCCTCGGGGTGACACGCCTACCATTATTGGTAGCATTCGTGCCGCTTATCAGTAAAGAGTTGGGAATTGCTATTTGGAGTTGGCAATCGCTGATGGCGTAAAATTCGGGCAAACGGAGGCGTCAGGTGGCGCGGCGAAGAAAGGTCTCCGTACCTGGTGATGGCAAGGACTTGGCCGCGTAGAGGGCGGTGAGCGCGTCGACGATCGCGCCGATGAAGGACCGATCCTGCGGGAAGCTACGGTGCGGCACGTACACGATCCCGTGGTGAAGGCGGCCGCTCGCGCGCCAGTCGCTCGCGATCGCCGCGAAGTCGGCGATGTTCGCCGTCACCAGCCCTTGCCGCTGCGCGGCGGCGTGGGCGAGCAGGTCCTCATCTGGCGTGGAGACCAGCGCGGGATCCTCGACAACGGCGACCACATCCAGACC
>JALZAI010000111.1 GCA_030948475.1 Actinomycetota bacterium | reverse complement strand
CGCCTGCCCAGCACCCGCCCGCTGGCCGCGCGGGCTCGGCGACGGGCGAGTCGGTGCTGGTGCACCGCGGCGACTCGCTCTGGTCGATCGCCGCCGGGCAGCTGCCGGGCTCCGCGTCCGATGCCCGCATCGCACGAGTTTGGCCGCGCTGGTTCGCGGCCAACCGTGCCGTCATCGGCACCGACCCGGCGCTCGTCCGGCCGGGACAGATCCTGCACCCGCCGCGCAACCAGCGTGGGTCCAATGAGGAGAACCGAGCATGACGGCAGCCGTCGCCGAACTGGTCCTGATCGGGCGCTCTCCCGGCAGGATCGTGACGTTGCGTCCGGCTCCGCCACGCGAGCCGCCCTTCGACGACGAGATCGACCCACTCACCGTTGTCGGGCGCCACGACCGGCCGCTGCCCTTCGAACCGCGGCACACCGCGCCACTGAGCTCGGTCAACCGGACGATGTCCCCGCTCCGGGCGGCCCTGCCGGATCCCTCCGGATGGGCGCGCCGCCTGCTGATCGGCATCATCGAGACCGCCGCGGGCAAACGCCCGCTGCACCAACTCGCTGCGCTACTCGGTCCCGGCGTCGTGTCCGGCTTGGGCGCGGACTTCGAACGTGCCGCCCGGGGCGGGCGCCCGCACTGGACGAGCGCGGCTACCGTGCGCTCGGTGCGGTCCAGCGAACCGGTCGACGGCGTTGCCGAGCTGAGCGCCACGCTCGGCACGGGGTCCCGGGTACGGGCAATCGCGATGCGCCTGGAGGTGCGGCACGGACGTTGGTGCTGCACCCGCCTGCTGCTCGGCTGAGGATGCCGCCCCCGAGGCCGGAGACGGCGCTAGATTCGACCGGGTGAGCGCGGCTACCTGGGGACTGTTGATCGCCACCTTCGTCGCCTGCTTCGTCGAGATGGTCGAGGCGACCACGATCGTGATGGCGATGGGCTTCACCCGCGGCTGGCGCTCGGCCATGGCCGGCACGGGCGCAGCCCTGGTGACGCTGGCGGTGGTGACCGCCATCGCCGGCTTCGCAATTGCCAGCTGGCTGCCCAAGTCGGCGCTGCAACTGGTGATCGGCACGCTGTTGCTGATCTTCGGGCTGCAATGGCTGCGTAAGGCCATTCTGCGCTCGTCCGGACGTAAGGCCGTCCACGACGAGGACGCGATCTACCGCGCGGAGGTCGAGGCAGCGCGCGCGGCGGGGCAGGCGCACCAGGGGCTCGACATGTTCTCGTTCATCGTCTCGTTCAAGGGCGTCTTCCTGGAGGGAATGGAGGTCGTCTTCATCGTGATCACGTTCGGGCTGAACGCGCACGACGTGCCCGTCGCCGTCATCGGCGCGGTCGGGGCGGTGCTGGTCGTGTTGCTCATCGCCGTCCTGGCGAAGCGGCCGCTCGCGATGATTCCCGAGAACCTGCTCAAGTACGGCGTCGGGCTGCTGCTCGCCTCGTTCGGCACCTTCTGGGCCATCGAGGGCCTGGGCACCTTCCGCTCCGGACGCCAGAGTGTCAGCTGGCCCGGCGACAACCTTGCCGTCCTGGCGTTGATCGCCGCCTGGTTCGTCCTCAGCCGGATCTTCATCGCGGCGTTGCGTGCAACGGGCGATCCGGCGCGGCCGGCCGTCCCCGATGCCGTCGCGAAGGTAGCACCGTGAAGATCATTCGGGCGTTCGGGCAGTTCTGGTACGACTTCATCATCGGCGACGACTGGAAGATCGCGGTTGCCGTCCTGCTCGCGCTCGCCGCGACCCTCGCGCTGCTGCTTGCCGGCCTGGACGATCACGCGGTCGCGGTCATCGGCGCCATTGTCGTCGTGGCGTGCTTTGCCGTCAGTCTCGCGATCGACGTACGTCCCACCAACCACGACCGGCACTGACCTCAGCGTTTGCGCTTGTTGCCCCGGCTGCCGCGATTGGGATTGCCGCGCGCGGGCCGCTTCGCACCCGGCCCAGGCTTCGTCTTGTTGGCTGGATCCGAGCCCTGGTCCGACTTGGTTAGCTGCACCGATGGGCTGTCCGAGCCGAGCTCCGGCGAGCTGTAAACCAGCGGCTTGGCCGTGTTGTCGCGGTCCAGGCCCTTCGCCCGGATGTGCGGGCGCTCCGCCTGATCATGGGCGCTGTCGTGGACGGACTGCGCGTGTTCCAGCAGGCTCAGATCCAGCTGCGGCTCGTCCCCGGGCTCGAGCGCCGCGGGCGCCTGCTCGAGCGCAGCAGCCTGACCGGAGTCGTCCTCGACCTGGACATCGAGGTTGAAGATGAAGCCGACCGACTCCTCCTTGATCGCTTCCATCATCGCGGCGAACATGTCGAAGCCCTCGCGCTGGTATTCGACCAGCGGGTCGCGTTGGGCCATCGCGCGCAGTCCGATGCCCTCCTGCAGGTAGTCCATCTCGTAGAGGTGTTCGCGCCACTTACGGTCAAGCACCGTCAACAGCACGCGACGTTCGAGCTCGCGCAACACCTCGGCACTTAGCTCGTCCTCACGGGCGTCGTAACCCGCCCGCGCATCGGCGAGCAACTCCTCCATCAGGAAGTCGCGAGTCAGGTCGGCCTTTTCGCCGCCCGCCTGATCGATCGCCTCCTGGTGGGACAGGGTCACCGGGTACAGCGTCTTCAGCGCAACCCAGAGCTGGTCGAGATCCCACTCCTCCGCGTAGCCCGCCGAGGTCGCGGCGTCGACGTAGCCGCGCACGACGTCCTCGATCATCGCGTGGATCTGCTCGGACAGGTCTGCGCCGTCGAGCACAGTCTTGCGCTCGTCGTAGACGAGGGTGCGCTGCTTGTTCAGCACCTCGTCGTACTTGAGAACGTTCTTGCGGATCTCGAAGTTCTGCTGCTCCATCTGGGTCTGCGCGGAGCGGATCGCCTTCGCGACCGCACGCGCCTCGATCGGGACGTCCTCGGGCAGCCGCAGCAGGTTCATCATCGCCGCGACCCGCTCGCCGTTGAAGCGGACCATCAGGTCGTCGCCCAGGGACAGGTAGAAGCGCGACTCCCCCGGGTCACCCTGGCGACCGGAACGTCCGCGCAGCTGGTTGTCGATGCGCCGCGACTCATGGCGTTCCGTGCCGAGGACGTAGAGTCCGCCCAGCGAAACGACCTCGTCGTGCTCCTTCGCGATCTCCGTCTTGGTCTTGTCCAGCTCGTCGGCCCAGGCGGCCTCGTAGTCCTCCGGCGTCTCGTCGGGCGTGAGACCACGCTCGCGCAGCGCAGCGTCGGCGGCGAACTCCGGGTTGCCGCCCAGCATGATGTCGGTACCGCGGCCGGCCATGTTGGTTGCGATCGTGACCGCACCCTTGCGTCCGGCGTTGGCGATGATCGCGGCCTCCCGCGCATGTTGCTTGGCGTTGAGCACCTCGTGCGGGATGCCCTTACGCAGCAGCAACGAGGACAGCCGCTCGGACTTGGCAACGCTCGCCGTGCCGACCAGCATCGGCTGGCCGAGCTCGTGACGCTCCTCGATGTCGTCGATGACGGCCGAGAACTTGGCGTCCTCGGTCTTGTAGATCAGATCCGTCCGATCCTCGCGGATCATGTCCATGTTCGTCGGGATCGAGATCACTCCGAGCTTGTAGATCTGGTGCAGCTCAGCCGCTTCGGTCTGGGCAGTACCCGTCATGCCGGACAGCTTGGCGTAGAGCCGGAAATAGTTCTGCAGCGTGATCGTCGCCAGCGTCTGGTTCTCCTGCTGGATCTGGACACCTTCCTTAGCCTCGATGGCCTGGTGCATGCCCTCGTTGTAGCGGCGGCCGGCCAGGACGCGGCCGGTGAACTCGTCGACGATGAGCACCTCGCCGTCGGTCACGATGTAGTCGCGGTCGCGCTTGTAGAGCTCCTTGGACTTCAGCGCGTTGTTCAGGTAGCCGACGAGCGGGGTGTTGGCCGCCTCGTAGAGGTTGTCGATGCCGAGCTGGTCCTCGACGAAGTCCACGCCCTCCTCGCTGACCGCGACCGTGCGCTTGCCCTCCTCGACCTCGTAGTGCTCGTCCTTTTTCATCCGCGGGACGATGCGGGCGAACTCGAGATACCAGCGCTGGTTCTCCTCCGCCGGGCCGCTGATGATCAGTGGCGTGCGGGCCTCGTCGATCAGGATCGAGTCGACCTCGTCCACGATCGCGAAGTGGTGCCCGCGTTGCACGAGGTCCTCGTTCGCCCAGGCCATGTTGTCGCGCAGGTAGTCGAAGCCGAACTCGTTGTTGGTGCCATAGGTGATGTCGCAGCCGTAGGCGATGCGTCGCTTGTCCGGCGGTAGCTCGTTGAGGATCTTGCCCACGGACAGGCCGAGGAAGCGGTGCACCCGTCCCATCCAGTCGGCGTCGCGGCTGGCCAGGTAGTCGTTCGTGGTGACCACGTGCACCCCGTCGCCAGCCAGCGCGTTGAGGTAGGCCGGCAGCGTCGAGACCAGCGTCTTTCCCTCACCGGTCTTCATCTCCGCGATGTTGCCGAGGTGCATCGCGGCACCGCCCATGAGCTGCACTTTGTAGTGGAACTGGCCGAGGGTGCGCCGCGCGGCCTCACGGACGGTGGCGAACGCCTCCGGCAGCAGATCGTCGAGCGTCTCGCCGTCGGCGTAGCGCTCCCGGAAGGTGTCGGTCAGCGCACGCAGGTCGGCGTCGGTGAGATCGACGTAGTCGCCCTCGAGGCCGTCGATGTGCTCGGCGATGTTCGACAGCCGACGCAGCATCTTGCCTTCGCCGGCGCGCAGCAGTTTGGCTAGTACCACAACGCCAATCCTACGGGCTGACGCACGGCAGTCGGGCGCGACGCCTCTGGCAGGCTGTCCCGATGGTCCGATTCGACGGGCCGAGATCACCCGGTTGACCGCCCGGGCCGGGCTGGACTGGGTCGTCGGGACGATGCTGCGGATGAGCATCGACGACGTCGAGTCGGCAGCCTTCGCCGGATCGGTGCGGGTCCGGCTGAACGGCCCGGTGCAGATCGGCGGCGTTGGCTACGCGGTGCACCCGGCATTCCGGGGACGTGGCTACACGGCGCGGGCGCTGCGGCTGCTCGTCGTGTGGGCCTTCGACGTCGCGGGGCTGGCCCGGCTGGAACTCGGCGCCAAGCGAGAGAACGTCGCCTCGCAGAAGGCCGCGATGCCCGGGGGTTTCGAGTACGACGGCGTGATGGCCGGGCGGCTGCGCGAGGCCGACGGCAGCTTCAGCGACGAGGTCCGCTTCGCGCTGACCAACCCCCGCTACCGGTGACGCTGTCAGCTCTCGCCGAGTCGGATCAGGCCGTAGTCGTAGGCGTGGCGTCGGTAAACCACGCTCGCGCGGCCCGTCCCGGAGTCGGAGAACAGATAGAAGTCGTGCCCGACCAGCTCCATCTCGAAAAGCGCGTCCTCGACGGTCATCGGTGTTGCCGGGTGCTGCTTCTCCCGGACCACACGCCCCGGGCCATCGGGCGGGTCAACCTCGTCCGCTTCGGTCGGGGGCGCAACCCGCTGTACGGCGTCCTCGGCCGCGCTGACCTGCGCGAGCGACTTCGGCGTACGGCGGCCGTGGTGCACCCGCCTGCGGTCGGCGGCCTGCCGCAGCCGGCGCTCGAGCCGTTCGGTGGCCAAGTCCAGCGCCTTGTAGAAGTCCTCGGCACACGCCTCCGTGCGGACCACCGGACCGCGGGTGCGGCAGGTGATCTCGACATGTTGGCAACTGCCGTTCTGGCGCGGATTGCGTTCGTGCTGGAGTTCGACATCGGTCCGGATGATCTTGTGGTCGTAGCGTTCGACCTTGGCGAGCTTGTCCGCAACATGCTGTCGGTAGTGGTCCGGAATGACGACGTTGCGGCCCCGGACGACGATTTCCATGTGCCCCACTGCGGTGTCACCACGTGTGTCCAACTCGGCCTCCACCTTGCATCGTCGGCTCTCGCCGACACGCGCGATGAAGGATGTACCCACGTCGCGGGTGTGGGGTGGAGTCGGCCTACGCTTCAGGTGATTCCCACGCTAGACCGGTGCGTGGCGGCCCGCCAGCGGAGGCCGGCATGGATCGTCGCCGGGTGGCCGCGACGACCGCCGCACCCCGTACCTCCCAGCCCGCCTCACGCAGCGCCCGCGCGGCCTCGCGAAGCGTGCTGCCCGTCGTCGCGATGTCGTCGACGATCACCGCCGGCGTACCGGCGGAGCGCCGCGCTACCATCGCACCGGCAAGATTTGCCGCGCGGGCTGCCGGGTCGAGTCCGGCCGAGTCGCGAACCCTGCGCACGAGACAAAGTGGGGTTGCCACCGACGTCCTTGCATCCCGCGCCGCGATCCGCGCCAGCCGCAGGATGTGGTCACCACCGCGCAGGCGCCGAGCGGCCGCGGACGACGGGACGGGCACCAGCACGCAGGCGGGGTACACGCGCACCGCACGGGCGAGCTGGCCGCCAAGGGCGCGCGCCAAGTCGCGACGGTCCCGTTCCTTGTAGGCGAGCAGCGCCTTGCGCAGCGTTGCGTCATACGCGCCGGCAGCGGCGACCGGCGGATCGCCGTCCGCGCGGAGCAGTTCCAGACCGACGCATCGGACGCACAGCGGTCCGTCGCTCGCCCCGCACCCGACGCAGGTCCGCGGCAGGACGAGATCGGCGAGAGTCGAGAGCATGCGCGCCAGCCTGCCCCGCTGGGCACCCCGCCGCTCGGCCTAGCGCGGATCTGTGGACAAGTGGTCCTCTACGTCCGAGCCTCGCTCACTCGACGTAGACGGGGTTGGTGCCGCGCGTCTCGTCGCCGTGCGGGCTCACCCACAACCCGGCCCGCTGCTTCCAGACCGTCCCGCCCGCGGACACCGAGGCAACGACGTTCTCGGTGACCGTGATGCTGTCCGGGGCCTGCGGCAAGTTGCCGATGCCTCGCGCCGTCCACAGCGATCCGTCGACCTGCACCTCGTAAATCCCTGGATCGGACGTGCTCGCGTCGCGGCCGATCGCGAACAGCTTGAGCTCGTTGTTCCATGCCACGTCGGTGACTGTGATCCCCTGTGGGCTGATCGGGGCCAGGCCGTCCACGCGCGCCTTCCCCGACGGGCCGCGGACCACCGCGCCGATCCACAGCTGTGCGCCCCCGTCGGGATTGGTGAGTACGATCGCGACCCGCGAGCCGTCGGGACTGAGCCGCACCGCAGTCACGCGGCCGCTCGCCTTGCCGCTCGCGGCGGTCACCTCCACCACAGCGGCACTGGCACCCTTCCCGGCGGGTGCGACGCGGTAGAGCACCGGCCCGGCACCGATCCAGACCTCGCGCTCACCGGGCACCCAGGCCGGACGGGAGAGCCGGCCGTGGACGCTGGTCGCGATCAGCCCGGCAGCTACGCTGCCGATGTCGAGCTGCCCGTCCGCCCGATGCCCGCGCACGCCGGCGACGAGCAGTCCGGACGAGCTGGCGCGATCGGCGAGCGCGACCGAGCTCAGCCCGTACACGCCTTTGCCGATACGTCCCGGCAGCGCCGCGCCGAACTCGTCGTACGCGGCGCCATCGCGGACGTAGTACAGACCTGATTCGGCGGGTGGCGAGGCCTCCTGGTCGGCGAAGTCGATCGCGGAGAAGGTCGTGCCGTTCACCTTCGGGATCGCAACCGCTCGCCCGCCGTCGGTGATCTCGATGCCGTCCACCTGGGCGACCTGGGCGAGGGTGAGCCCGATCTGCGCGGCGAGCCGGTTCTTGGTGGTCGAGTCGAGTTGGGCCGCGCCCGGAATCGCGACCCGCGCCGGTGACCCATTGACGTCGACGGTGACCCGCTTCGGGTCGGTCTGCGCGGGCAATTCGGTGGTGACCGCGTTCTGCAGCACATCGCGCGGCCCCTCGACCTCCTGGGTGATCAGCCACTCGGCCAGCGCGCTCGGGTCGGTGAGCTGGCTGAAGCGCGGGTCCGGGACGAGGTGTTGCTCGGGGAGGTCGTAAAAATACAGGACCCGCTGTTGGTACTGCTGGAACTGCGCGTAGCTGACCAGCAGGCCGTTCTGCAGCGAGTCGATGCGCCATTGGCCGCGTACCCGGGTCACGGCGAATGACGGTGTGACGGGGACGCCTCCGCTGCCGGTTCCGTTGCCGCGCAGCGAGGGCGTGTAGACACCGGAGGCGTCCACCGTCCCGATTTCCTGCCCCTTGACCGTCACCCGGTTCTTCACGTCGACGTTGCCGACCTGCGGGTTGTCCACGACGGTGATCGTGGAGTCCGACCACCGGTTGCGCGCCTCGGGGGTGAGGAACGCGCGTGCCCCGGTGTGGTGCGGATCGCCGGAGGCGTTGGCGTTGAGGAAGGCGTTGACAATCGAGCGCGGGTCCGCGCCCGGCTCGGGGGAGGCCACCTGCTGGTCCTGCGGCTGGATCACCAGCGACTTCACCGACTGCGGACTCGACGTCTCCGGAATGCCGGTGCAACCGGAAACCAACAGCATTCCGGCGAGGAGCGCCGGCAGGGCGCCGAGCAGGACGCGCGGCACGTTCGTCCTCATTCCTCCTCCTCGGCCTGGTCGAACTCATCGGGTGCGAGCGGCAGCGGCGAGGAAAGCAGGGTGTGCCCGGCGCGCCTGGGCAGGGTGAGCCGGAACTGGGCGCCCTTGCCCCGCTCGCCCCAGGCCTGCAGCCATCCGTCGTGCAGCCGGGCGTCCTCGAGGCTGATCGCCAGACCCAGACCATTGCCACCCGTCATCCGGCTGCGGGACGGGTCACCGCGCCAGAACCGGTTGAAGACCAGCCCGGCGTCCCCGGGCTTGAGCCCCACCCCGTGATCGCGGACGGTGATCGCGACCGCGTCGTCGTCGTGGCCGACGGCGATCTGCACCGGCCGGCCCTCGCCGTGGTCGAGGGCGTTGCCGAGCAGATTGCGCAGGATCCGCTCGACCCGGCGTGAATCCATGTCGACAGTCACCGGGTATGTCGGAGCGTCCACCAGCACCTCGCTGCCGTGCCGGGCCGCGAGCACTCGGTTGGCCGCGACAGTCGCGGCGACCACGCCCCTGATGTCGGCGGTTTCTGACTCGAGCCGGGCCACGCCGGCGTCGTAGCGCGAGATCTCGAGCAGATCGCCGAGCAGCGCCTCGAACCGGTCCAGTTCCGCGCGCATCAGTTCCGCCGAGCGGGCCAGCTCGGGCGGGAACTGGCCGCGGTTGGCGTACAGCAGTTCCGAGGCCATCCGGATCGTGGTCAGCGGAGTACGCAGCTCGTGGGACACGTCACTGGTGAAGCGACGTTGGACGCGGGACAGATCCTCCAGGCGCCGGATCTGGCGCTGCAGGCTGCCCGCCATGTCGTTGAACGAGCGGCCGAGCCGGGAAAGATCGTCGCTTCCCTGCACCGAGATCCGCTGCGACAGGTCCCCCGCGGCTAGCCGGCCGGCGGTCTTCGCCGCAACTCGGACCGGACGCACGACCAAGCGGGTGACCAGCAGCGCGATAGCCAGCACGAGCAGCACCAGCCCGAGACCCGACAGAGCGACCGTACGTTGCAGCAGCGCGATCGTCTGCTGCTCGGCGGTCAGCGGGAAGAAGTAGTACAGCTCGAACAGCCCGGACCTGGCGGGCACGAGCTCTCCCACGATCAGGCCCGGGACGAGCGTTGTGCTGCCCGGGGCATGTAGCGGGCTGTACTGCACGGCGAGATAGCCCTGCTGGACGAGACGGCGCAGGCCGGGCGGAACAGGCTCTGCGGTCGTGCGGCTGCCGAGATCCGTCGAGGTCGATTCGATCGCGATGCTGAACAGGCCGGCGCTGCGTCCGCTGGCGGTCAGCTGCGCGGTGATCTGCTCCTGGGCGTCCGCGACGCCGGCTACGTCGCCCGCGTCGACGGTGGCCAGTGCCGTTCGAGCGGTGTCCTTACCGACGTCGGCCTGGCTGATCGCCGCCGCGCGCTTGGCGCCGAGGATGCCGCCTGCCACCTGGTCGAGGATGAAGATGCCGATGACGAGCACGGCCACTCCCGTAACGAGCAGCGTGAGGGTCGCGACGCGCAGTTGCAGCGAACGTTGCCACCCGCGCACGCCCTCCGTGACCGCCTTGCGGGCGTGACCGAGCACGCGCTTCTGCAGGACCGACACCGCGGACGTCCGGGGCGGTGGCGCGAGAGGTTGCTCGGGAGGCAGTGGGGTGTGCGAACCGGCGCCGACAACTGGCGCCTGGCCCGACAGGGAAGGCGCCTCGGTCACGGCGGTCCGGCTTTGTAGCCCACTCCTCGGACGGTCAACACCACCTCGGGGCGCTCGGGGTCGCGCTCCACCTTGGATCGAAGCCGCTGAACGTGGACGTTGACCAGGCGGGTATCGGCCGCGTGCCGGTAGCCCCAGACCTGCTCGAGCAGCACCTCGCGGGTGAACACCTGGCGCGGCTTACGGGCGAGCGCGACCAGCAGGTCGAACTCGAGCGGGGTGAGCGCCACTGGCGCGTCGTCGCGTCGCACCTGATGCGCCGGGACGTCGATCGAAACGGGGGCGTCCGGCGGGCCGATCGTCAGCGTCTCGCTGGCGAGGTCTTCGTGCTGGCGCAGCCGGGCCCGCATCCGGGCGACGAGTTCCTTGGGCTTGAACGGCTTCACCACATAGTCGTCGGCTCCGGACTCGAGGCCCAGGACGACGTCGACAGTGTCGCTCTTCGCGGTGAGCATGATGATCGGCGTGCCGCTCTCCGCCCGGATCGCTCGGCACACGTCGATGCCGGAGAGCCCGGGCAGCATCAGGTCGAGCAGCACGACATCGGGTTTGTGGTCGCGAAAGGCCTGCAGCGCGTAACTTCCGTCGGCGACAAAGGCCGGTTCGAATCCGTCCGTTCGCAACACGATGCCGAGCATCTCGGCCAGGGCGGAGTCGTCGTCGACTACCAGCACACGAGGCTTCACGCACTCCATCGTGTCATTCCGACTGATGAACGGCACGCAAAGCCGCGCCAGCGCCTGGGGTAGCGCCTGCCTGCTCCGGCGCGACGACCGGCGATGTCGTGAGCGACCAGCTGGACCCGCTCGATGCCACGACGACGCTGGTGAGCGTGGCGATTGGCGGCAACGACGTCGGCTTCGCCTCGGTTCTGCAGGACTGCGTGGTCCACGGCACGTCCACCTGCGTGTCCGATGTCAATGCGGCTGAGGACACGGCACGCCCGGTGCTGCCCGGCCGGCTGGACGACCTCTACTCGCAGCTTGCAGAGCTACCACCCGACGGCGGCGGGCCAGTCCGGCGGCTACTACCCGGCATTCAGCGGGGCCGCCGTGAAGACGGGCTCACCCGCCCGCAACTGAAGGGAGCACCAGGATCTCCGCGTCCGGAGCAACGGTCGCTGTGATTCCGCCGAGTTCGCGCACGTCCGTGCCGTCGAGGTAGACGTTGACGTAGCGGCGTAGTTGGCCTTGCTCGTCTCGGACCCGGCGGGACAGGCGTGGGCATCGGGCCTCCATGGCGTCGAGGACGTCGAGGACGTCGGCCAGCGTTGTTCCCTCGGAGGCGGGGAAGTCGATCGAGGACGCCCCGTCGCTGTACTGCCGGAGCGCGCCGGGCAGCACGACCCGGCTCATCCGACGACCGCGGCGCGAACGCAGAGAACGTCCGGCAGGCGCGCTGCGATCAGGTCCCAGTGCTCGCCCTCGTTGGAGCTGGCGTACACCTCGCCGTCACGTGTGCCGAAGTACACGCCGGTCGGGTCCAGGTCGTCGGAGCGCGGCGAACGCGTGCGGCGCGTCCACCGGCGGCAGCGTGTTTCTGGCGAAGCTTTGTTCGCCGTCCCCACGTTGCTGTGGCTACTCACCGCCGGCTTCGCAATCGGCGTGCTGTTGGCCCTGAGGTAGTCGCTCGGCACAACCGCGAGATCGCGCCCGGTCAGTAGCGGTAGTGGTCGGCCTTGTAAGGGCCGGCCACGTCCACGCCGAGGTACTCCGCCTGCGACTTGGACAGCGTCGTGAGCTTGGCGCCCACCGCGTCCAGATGCAGGCGGGCCACCTTTTCGTCCAGGTGTTTGGGCAGCGTGGTGACGGTCGGCTTTCCGTCCACCACGTAGTTGCTCGGGTTCTTGTGGATCTCGATCTGGGCGATCGTCTGGTTGGAGAAGGACGCGCTCATCACGAAGCTCGGGTGACCGGTGGCATTGCCCAGGTTCAGCAGCCGTCCCTCACTCAGCACGATGATCTTGTGGCCATCGGGGTAGGTCCACTCGTGCACTTGCGGCTTGATCTCGAGGCGCCGGATGCCCGGCGTCTTCGCCAGTCCGGACATGTCGATCTCGTTGTCGAAGTGGCCGATGTTGCCGACGATCGCCTGGTGCTTCATCGCAGCCATGTGATCGGCCATGATGATGTCCTTGTTGCCCGTTGTGGTGATGAAGATGTCGGCCTTGGCGACGACCTCGTCGAGCTGCACGACCTCGAGCCCGTCCATCGCCGCCTGCAGTGCGCAGATCGGGTCGATCTCGGTGACGACCACGCGGGCGCCTTGGCCCCGCAGCGACTCGACGCAGCCCTTGCCGACGTCGCCGTAGCCGAAGACCACGGCGAGCTTTCCGGCGATCATGACGTCGGTGCCGCGGTTGATGCCGTCGATGAGCGAGTGTCGGCAGCCGTACTTGTTGTCGAACTTGCTCTTGGTGACCGAGTCGTTGACGTTGATCGCCGGGAACAGCAGCGTCCCGGCCCGCTCGAACTCGTAGAGGCGGTGGACGCCGGTGGTGGTCTCCTCGGTGACGCCGATGATCGCCGCGCCAATCTTGGTGTACTTGCCCGGGCGCTCGGCGATCGAGCGGCGCAGCAGCCCGAGGATGACACCGTATTCCTCGGAATCGGTGTCCTCGGCCTGCGGCACGACACCGCCGGCCTCGTACTCGGTGCCCATGTGGATCAGCAGGGTGGCGTCACCGCCGTCGTCGACGATCGAGTCCGGACCTGAGCCGTCGGGCCAGGTGAGCATCTGCTCGGTGCACCACCAGTACTCCTCGAGGGTCTCGCCCTTCCAAGCGAACACCGGGGTGCCCATCGGCTCCTCGGGGGTGCCGGTCGGGCCGACGACGACCGCGGCCGCGGCGTGGTCCTGGGTGGAGAAGATGTTGCAGCTGACCCAGCGCACGTCGGCGCCCAGCGCGGCGAGAGTCTCGATCAGGACCGCGGTCTGTACGGTCATGTGCAGCGAGCCGGCAACCTTCTTGCCCTTCAGCGGCTGGGACGGCCCGAACTCGCGGCGGAGCGCCATCAGGCCGGGCATCTCGTGCTCGGCGAGCACGATCTCCATGCGGCCGTAGCCAGCAAGCGACAGGTCCTTGACCTTGAAGTCATGGACGCTGCCTGCCGAGTCGGGGGCCAGGGTGATGCTCACGTGCTCTCCTTCGGATGACGGGACTACTGGATGCTCGTTGGTGGGTTCGATGGTGTGCTGGTCGTTGGTGTGCTGGTCGTTGTGCGGTATGGCGAGGCGGCGGTAGATGCCGGCGCCAGGTGGAGCGGCGAAGCGGTGGATCGGCCCGAACCACTCGTCGACGGAACGGGCAAGCTGCGGGTCGGTCCGCATCCGCAGCTCGAAAGCGATGTCAGTGATGCCCAGGCCATGGCCCTCGATCACCTCGCGCAACTTGCGCAGCCGCTCGATCTGGCGCGGTCCGTAGTGGCGGTGACCTCCCGTGGTGCGCAGGGGGGCGACGAGTCCGGCCTGCTCGAGATAGCGAAGCATGCGCTGGGACCAACCGGTGGCTTCGGCTGCTTGGTGCATGGTCAGCGACTGCATCACGGGTCAACTTACCACGGTCGTGTCAGATTTAGCGCAACGGGGACGCGACAAAGATCCGGCCAGCTCCCTCGACCCGGAAGCCTCCAGCAGACGCGGCCACAAATGCCGCGTGCCCCGGCGCCACCTCGACGCGCGCTAGATCCGCCTGGACCGCAACAGGCCGCTCGACGCAGAGGACGAGGTTTGGCCCCGGCGGGCCGAACGCGCAGGACCCCCGGACCGAGTCGAGATCGACCGTCCGCAAGGCGAAATCCGCGACCGGCGCGCGGAACACGTCCGCCTCGACCGGGCAGCGCGGATTCACGAGCTCGCTGAAGTCGGTAATCTTCAGCAGTTCGGCGACGTCGACATGTTTCGGGGTCAGCCCGCAGCGCAGCACGTTGTCGCTGCTGGCCATGATCTCCACTCCGGTGCCGCGCAGATAGGCGTGCACGTTGCCGGCCCCGAGGAAGATCGCCTCGCCGGGTTCGAGGCGGACGTGGTTGAGCAGCAGGCCGAGGACGATCCCGACGTCGCCGGGGAAGTCGTCGGCAGCCAGCCGCACGCCGCGCAACCGCTCGTCTCCGGCTCCGAGCCGGGCGCTCACCGCATCGACCAGCGGGGTGGGGTCCGCGACTGTGAGCAGCGCGGTGAACGCGGCACGCAGCGCGTCCGGCCCGCGGAGCAGGTCGGCAACGAAGCCGAGCTCCGGCACGTCCAGCTCGTCCAGCAACTGCAACGTGGCGGCGACGGGACGGAACCCGCACAGCGCGTCGAAGGGGGTGAGCGCGCAGAGCAGTTCCGGCTTGTGGTTCGGGTCCGTGTAGTTGCGCTCGGCAGCAGCACGAGGCACGCCCGCGGCCTCCTCGGCGGCGAACCCAGCGCGCGCCTGCGCCAGGTTCGGGTGCACCTGGATCGAGAGTGCACGCTCGGCGGCGAGCACCTTGACCAGGAACGGCAGGTGCGGGCCGAAGCGCCCGACGCCCTCGACACCCAGCGCGGACGCAGGGTCGCGAGCGATCACCTCATCCAGCGTCGTCCCGAGGGCAGGCACCGGCGACGGATCACCGGGGTGGTCGCCGAACCACAGCTCGGCTGCTGGACGGCCGTCCGGCTCGACGCCCAGCAGCGCCGAAATCGCGGTGCGCGAGCCCCAGGCGTAGTCGCGGATCACGCCGTCCAGACCCAGCACTGGTTGCACTAGGCGCCCTCCAGCAAGGTCCGGTCCAGGTCCGGCTCGAGGTAGATCACCCGCGCGGACGGGACGGCGCCGCGGATTCGGGATTCGGCCGCGTCGATGGCCGTGGCAACCTCGGCGAGGCTGGCGCCCACCGGCATCGCGATCTTCGCGCCGACCAGCAGCTCCTCGGGGCCCAGGTGCATCGTGCGCAGGTGGATCACCCGCTCGACCCCGTCGCCGGCCAGCGCCGCCTCGATGGCCCGCACCTGGACCGGTGCCGCGGACTCGCCGAGCAGCAGGCTCTTCGTCTCGATGACCAGCAGGATCGCCACCGCGATCAGCAGCACCCCGATCGCGCAGGTGCCGACGCCGTCCCAGACCGGCTTGCCGGTCAGTTCCGCCAGGACGACGCCGAGCAGCGCCAGGACGAGACCGGTCAGCGCGGCGACGTCCTCCAGCAGCACGGCCGGCAGCTCTGGGACCTTCGCGTGCCGGATGAACCCGAACCAGCTGTCCTCGCCCTTGTGGTGGCGCGACTCATGCACTGCGGTTCGCAGCGAGAAGCCCTCGAGCCCCATCGCGACCACCAGGACGATCACGGCGACCGCGGGCGAGTCGAGGTGGTGCGGGTGCCGGATCTTCTCGACGCCCTCGTACAGCGCGAACAGTCCACCCGCGGAGAAGAGCATGAGCCCGACGAGGAAGGCGTACACGAAGCGGTCGCGACCGTAGCCGAACGGGTGCTCGGGGGTGGGCCGGCGCCGGGCCGAGCGGCCGCCGACCAGGAGCAGGCCCTGGTTGCCGGAGTCGACCACCGAGTGCACGCCCTCGGCAAGCATCGAGGACGACCCGGTGACCGCGAACGCGATGAACTTGATCACCGCGATGCCGAGGTTTGCGCTCAGCGCGGCGATGATCGCCCTGCCTCCGCCCGCACTCACGTTCGAGCCTCGCTGCCCATTTCGCCTCGCGGGGGGACGGACATCGGCTCAGTGACCCAGGTCGGCCGGACGCGGGGCTCCAGGATCGAGGCCGAGCCCGAACGCGAGGTAGGCGGCGGTGAACTCGCCGAAGGCGCAGGCTGCCGCGAAGCGGGCGAGCGGCGGCCCGTCGGGGACCTCGACCCCGGAGACGTGCACCCCCAGCTCCTCGGCGAGCCGTCGAAGCGCGGCAGCGGCCCGCCGGGCGGCGACCTCGTCAAGCTGAATCTGGGCGCCCGAGCGGGCGCCGAGGGACGCGTCGCGCGCCTCGCCGTCGTCGCCGATCACCAGCAGGTGTGCGCGCTCGGGCACGGTCTCGTCGAGGCGGTCGCGGAACAGGTCCTCGATGCTCGCTCGGCCCGCGC